>NZ_JBHXME010000163.1:0-24696 GCF_042721125.1 Streptomyces sp. NPDC058469 | reverse complement strand
GTCGTGGACGTGCAGCCGCCGCCCCTCCGCCTCCAGCGCCCGCCGCAGCCGCTGCTCGCGCCGCCGCGCGTAGTCGCTGACGTCGGCCGCCATGTGCACCTCGTCGGCGTCCGTCTCGGCGGCCGCCTTGCACACCTCGCCGACGACGTCACCGGACCGGATCACCAGACGGCCGCCCCGCTCGCGCAGGCCCGCGTCGACGTCGCAGAGACAGTCGGCGAGGAACGCCAGCCGGTTGGGCACGGCGAACCCGGCGTCCGCCACACCCCGGTCGCGGACGAACAGCGGGACCACCTGGCGCGCCTCGGCGGCGGCGCGCAGCGCGGGATGGTCGTGCAGACGCAGGTCGGCGGTGAACAGGACGACCGAGACGTTCATGGTGCGCACTCCGGGAGACGGGAGAGGGGGTCGTGAGGTGCTTCCGGTCCGGCGCGCCCGGCGGATGCGGTTGTCACCCGACGGGCGTACGCGCTCCCGGAGCCGTCCCGCCGCCGACGGAACTTGGCATGTCGGTGTCGATCGGGGGCAGGTGAACAGGTACGACGGTCCCCGAGGGGAGTCGAAGAACGATGCTGGAGGTGTCTGCGGACATGGGCGCGAAGGTGTTGAAGCGGTTTTCGGCGGGGGCTCCGCGCGGATCATGGCCTGCCGAGGAGTTCGCGGCCCGGCGCCGCGCCGAGGGTGAGCCCGCCAGGGTCGTCATGGACCTGAAGTCCGACGCGTTCCTCGTGGTGGTTCCGGTGGGCGAAGAGGACTGACCCTACGACCACCGCCTCAGGCGACGACCGCTTGGGCGACGACCACTGTCTCAGGCGCGCGCTCCGCTCAGCTCCCGTGCCCGTCGTACGAACGCCTCGTGCAGGTCCCCGGCCGCCTGCGGAACGGACTCCGCGCGGCGGCGGCGCAGCATCAGCAGGACGCGGGCCGTGTCGCCGGCGATCGGCCGGTAGGTGATCGCGCCGAGCCGCTCCAGCGGGTCCCCGACCACGCTGAAGTCGGGCAGGACCGTCGCCCCCAGCCCCTCCGCGACCATGAGCTTGCCCATCTCGGCGCCGTCGGTCGAGTACGCGAAGGCCGGATCCCGACCGTCGAACAGCCGGTGGACATAGCGGTGCATCACATAGCCGGAACGCATACCGATCAGCGGCTCGGTGAGGAGCTCGTCCACAGTGACGGTCGGCCGCGACGCCAGCGGGCTGTCCGGACGCACACACACCACCGGCAGCCCGGACAGCAGCTCGGTGGACTCGAAGTCGGCCGGCATGTCGTCGCCGTCCAGGTGATTGACCAGCCCGAGATCGAACCCGCCCTCCGACAGCGCCCGGTGGATGTCGGTCTGCTGCGCACCGACCACCTCGACCTGGGTGAGCGGATGCGAGGCACGGAACTCGCGCACGACGGGAAGCAGCAGCGGCACGGTCGCCGCGTTGACCGTGCCCACCCGCACCATGCGACTGATCCGGTGCTGCTCGCCCGCCGCGGCCCGCAGCCGGTCCACCGCGTCCAGCACGTCGACGATCTTCGGCAGCAGCTCCCGGCCCTCCGCGCTCATCGTCGCGCCGGACCGTTTGCGCTCCAGGAGATCGACGCCGAGTTCACGTTCGAGATTCCGTACGGTCTCGCTCAACGCGGGCTGCGACAGGCGCAGTTCCTCGGCGGCCCGGCGCAGGGAGCCGAGCCGGGTCACGGCCGCTATGTATTCCAGCTGTTCGGTCCGCATGCCCGCAGAATGCGGCAGATTTCCCGGCCTGTTCAAGGGTTTCCCTGTCACACGTTCGTGAAATTCAATGGTCCGCGATACGAGACCGGTCGGGTTTTCCTTGACGGTCCCCGCCGACGGCTGCCACGATCGACGGCATGATGATGCGACTGGACCTCACGCGGCGACGCCATGTCGACCTCGCGCGCGTCTCCAGCGCCTCCTGTTGCACCGCGGCCTGATCCCCGTCATCTCCGTCCTGTGATCCGCCGCTCCCTTTTCCCTCCCGTCTGATATTCGCCGGAATTCGCACCGGCCGGATTCGGCGTGCCCGAAAACGCATTCCGCAACAGGAGTTCCGCATGCCCGCAGAGCCCGTGAAATTCGCCTACTGGGTCCCCAACGTCAGCGGGGGACTCGTCACCAGCAAGATCGAGCAACGCACCGACTGGGGCTACGAGTACAACCGCGAACTCGCCGTCCTCGCCGAGAACAACGGCTTCGAGTACGCGCTCAGCCAGGTCCGCTACATGGCCAGCTACGGCGCCGAGTTCCAGCACGAGTCGACCAGCTTCAGCCTCGCTCTCCTCCTCGCCACCCAGCGCCTGAAGGTCATCGCCGCCGTCCACCCCGGCCTGTGGCACCCGGGTGTCCTCGCCAAACTCGGCGCCACCGCCGACCACTTGTCGAACGGCCGCTTCGCCGTCAACGTCGTCTCAGGCTGGTTCAAGGGCGAGTTCACCGCGCTTGGCGAGCCCTGGCTGGAACACGACGAGCGCTACCGCCGCTCCGAGGAGTTCATCCAGGCCCTGCGCCAGATCTGGACCGAGGACCACACCGAACTCGCCGGAGACTTCTACCGGTTGCGCGACTTCTCCCTCAAGCCCAAGCCCCTCAACACCCCCGAACGACCGCACCCCGAGATCTTCCAGGGCGGCAACTCCACCGCCGCCCGCGCGATGGCCGGCCGGGTCTCCGACTGGTACTTCTCCAACGGCAAGGACTTCGACGGCGTCACCGAGCAGCTCGCCGACGTACGCCACTCGGCCGCGCAAGTCGGCCGCACCGCACCGAAGTTCGGCCTCAACGGCTTCCTCATCGCCCGCGACACCGAGGCGGAGGCCCGTGACACGCTCCGGGAGATCGTCGCCAAGGCCGACCGCGAGGCCGTCGAGGGCTTCGGGGCCGCGGTGAAGCAGGCCGGGCAGTCCTCGGCCGACGGCAAGGGCATGTGGCAGGACTCCTCGTTCGAGGATCTCGTGCAGTACAACGACGGATTCCGTACGGGACTCATCGGCACCCCGGAGCAGATCGCCGAACGGATCGTCGCCTACAAGAAGTTGGGCGTGGACCTTCTCCTGCTGGGATTCCTCCACTACCACGAGGAGGTGGAGTACTTCGGCAAGCGGGTGCTGCCCCTCGTGCGCGAACTGGAGGCCCAACTCCCCGACGGCGAGGCCGAGTCCGTCTCCGTGCACGCCTGATCGCACCCCACTGCGAAAGAGGACCCCAGCATGAGCACCGTCACGCCCACCGACTGGCAGACCCGCCCGGCCCCGCAGTCCGCCCAGGACTGGATCGCCCGCGCCGCCGAGGTCGCCGCCCTCCTCGACACCGACGCCGCCGCCCGCGACCGGGCCGGCGCCACCCCCTACGCCGAGGTCCAACTCCTCAAGGACTCCGGCCTCGTCACCCTGCTCGGCCCCACGGAGCACGGCGGCGGAGGCCAGGACTGGCCCACCGCCTACCGCGTCGTCCGCGAGATCGCCAAGGCCGACGGCTCCATCGGCCAACTCCTCGGCTACCACTACCTGTGGAACTGGGCCGCCCGCCTCGTCGGCACCCGCGACCAGTGGGAGCACGTCGAGGCCGAGGCCGCCCGCAACCAGTGGTTCTTCGGCGGCGCCGTCAACCCGCGCGACAAGGACGTCACCGTCACCGAGGACGGCGACGACCTCGTCTTCACCGGCCGCAAGTCCTTCTCCACCGGCAGCAAGGTCTCCGACGTCACCGTCCTCGAAGGCGTCCTGGAAGGCACCGAACAGCACGTCTTCGCCATCGTGCCCTCCGACAGCGAGGGCCTGACCTTCCTCGACGACTGGGACAACATCGGCCAGCGCCTCACCGAGAGCGGCGGCGTCATCCTCGACGGCGTCCGCACCCCCTGGTCCTCGGCGGCCGGCTACGTCGACAAGGAATTCCGGCCGCGCACCTACAACACCCTCAACGTCCCCACCATCCAACTGGTCTTCGTCAACTTCTACTTGGGCATCGCGGCCGGAGCCCTGGAGACGGCCGCCACCTACACCCGCACCAAGGCCCGCTCCTGGCTGCACGGCGGCTACGAGCGCGCGGTCGACGAGCCCTACGTCATCGACACCTACGGCGACCTCACCGCGAAGCTCTGGGCGGTCGAGGCCCTCGCCGACACAGTCGCCGCCGAGGGACAGAAACTGCACGACGACCCCGACGCCGTCACCGAGAAGACACGCGGCGACTTCGAGGTGCGGGTCGCGGCCGTCAAGGCACGCGCGACCGATGTCGCCCTGGAGATCGGCAACCGCATCTTCGAGGTCACCGGCGCCCGCTCCACCGCCACCTCCGAGGGCCTCGACCGCTTCTGGCGCAACGTCCGCACCCACACCCTGCACGACCCGGTCGCCTACAAGCGGCGCGAGGTCGGCCGCTGGGTCCTGGAGGGCGAACTGCCCGAACCCACCTGGTACTCCTGACCGAACTGCCCCGGGGCGCCCGCCACTTGAGCGGGCGCCCCGCCTCCCCGAAAGAGGACCCATGGCCACCGTCCTGTCCGTCTCCGGCAGTCCCTCCGTCTCCTCCCGCACCAATCGCCTTCTACGGCACCTGGACAAGCGGCTGATCGCCCAGGGCCACGAGGTGATTCCGCTCGACGTCCGCACCATCCCCGCCGAGGCCCTGCTCGGCGCGGACTTCCGCCACCCGGCCATCGTCGAGGCCACCGAACTCTTCGCCCGCGCCGACGGAGTGGTCGTAGGCACCCCGGTCTACAAGGCCTCCTACTCCGGAGTCCTCAAGGCGCTGCTCGACCTGCTCCCGCAGTACGCGCTGACCGGCAAGACCGTGCTGCCGCTCGCCACCGGTGGGTCCACCGCACATGTGCTCGCCATCGACTACGCGCTCCGCCCGGTGCTGAACTCCATGGGTGCGGCCCACATAGTGCAGGGCTGGTTCACCCTCGACAAGGACATCACCGCCCACGAGGACGGCTCGCTCACCGTCGCCCCGGCCACCACCGAGGCGCTCATCCAGGTGGTGGACCAGTTCTCGGCGGCCCTCGGCCGCACCCCGCTCCTGGCCGCGGCGAGCTGACCACCATGACCGACCGTGCGACCGCCCACGTGATCGCCGACGACGCCGAGGCCCTCGCCCTCGCCGCCGCGCTCGCCGACGAGTTCCGGGCCGGTGCATCGGCGCGCGACACCGAACGCAGGCTCCCGCGCGCCGAGTTGGACCGGCTGTCCGATTCCGGACTGCTCGCCGTCACCGTGCCCGCCGACCACGGTGGCGCCGACGTCGGCGCGGAGACCCTCGCCGAGATCTTCCGCCTGCTCGGCTCGGCCGACGGCAGCCTCGCCCAGATCCCGCAGAGCCACTTCGCCTACGTCAATGTGATCCGCCGTCAGGGCACCCCGGATCAGCGGAAGTTCTTCTTCGCCGAACTCCTCGCAGGCCGCCGCTTCGGCAACGCCCAGTCGGAGGCCGGCACCAAACACGTCCAGGACATCCGCACCCGGCTGACAGCGCAGCCCGACGGCTCGTACCGACTGACCGGCGTCAAGCACTACTCCACCGGCGCCCTCTTCGCCGACTGGATCCCCGTCCTCGCCCGCACCGAGGACGACAACCTCCATGTCGCCTACGTCCCGAGCGACGCCGAGGGCGTCACGGTCGTCGACGACTGGGACGGAATGGGCCAGCGTACGACGGCCAGCGGCACGGTCCGGCTGGAGGCGGTCGCCGTCCCCGCCGACCGTGTCCTGCCGCACCACCTCACCTTCGAGGGCCCCCAACTCCACGGTGCCGTCGCCCAGTTGCTGCACGCGGCCATCGACGCCGGGATCGCCGGGGGAGCGCTGGCCGAGGCCGCCGAGTTCGTCCGGACGAAGAGCCGCCCCTGGTTCGAGAGTGGGGTCGAGACCGCCGCCGAGGACCCGCTGCTGATCCAGCGGTTCGGTGAACTCGCCATCCAGGTAAGGGCGTCCGAGGCCCTGCTGATCCAGGCCGCCCGGGCCGTCGACGCGGCGCGCGCCGACCTCAACGACGACTCGGCGGCGGAGGCCTCCATCGCCGTCGCGGCGGCCAAGGTGCACGCGGCGCAGACCGCCGTGGAGGTGGCGGGCGCCCTCTTCGAGGTATCGGGAACCCGCTCCGCCCTCAACTCGCTGAATCTGCACCGGCATTGGCGCGACGCCCGTACGCACACCCTGCACGACCCGGCGCGCTGGAAGATCCAGCACATCGGCCGGTACGTGCTGAACGGCACCAGGCCACCCCGCCACGGCCTCCTCTAACCCACCCGCAGGACAGACCGGATCGGAGACCCCACGTGTCCCTCACCTTCCACTGGTTCCTCCCCACCAACGGGGACAGCCGCCATGTCGTGGGCGGCGGTCACGGCACCCCCGCCACCGTCTCCGGCCGGGACCGGCCGCCGACGGTCGCCTACCTGAGCCAGATCGCCCGCGCGGCGGAGGACCTCGGTTTCGTGGGCGCCCTCACGCCCACCGGTGCCTGGTGCGAGGACGCGTGGCTCACCACCGCGATGGTCAGCCAGAACACCGAACGCCTGAAGTTCCTGGTCGCCTTCCGGCCCGGCTTCGTCTCACCGACGCTCGCCGCCCAGATGGCGTCCACGTTCCAACGGCAGACCGGCGGACGGCTGCTCCTCAACGTCGTCACCGGCGGCGAGAGCCACGAGCAGCGGGCCTACGGGGACTTCCTCGACAAGGACGACCGGTACCGTCGTACCGGCGAATTCCTGGAGGTCGTACGGCAGTTGTGGGACGGCAAGACCGTCGATCTGGCGGGTAAGCATCTGCGCGTCGAGGACGCGAAACTCGCGCGGCTGCCCGACCCGGTGCCCGAGGTGTACTTCGGGGGATCGTCGCCGATCGCGGGGGAGATCGCCGCCAAGTACGTGGACGTGTACCTCACTTGGGGTGAGCCACCGGCCCAGGTCGCCGAGAAGATCGCCTGGGTCAGGGGGCTGGCGGCGAAGGAGGGGCGGACGCTCCGGTTCGGTATCCGGCTGCATGTGATCACGCGTGACACGTCCGCGGAGGCCTGGGCCGAGGCGAACAGGCTGCTCGAAGGGTTCGACTCCGAGACCGTGAAGTCCGTACAGGCCGGGCTCGCTCGGAGCGAGTCCGAGGGGCAGCAGCGGATGCTGGCGCTGCACGGCGGCAGTCGGGACGGGCTGGAGATCCATCCCAACCTGTGGGCCGGGATCGGGCTCGTCCGGGGCGGCGCGGGGACGGCGCTGGTCGGCAGCCACGAGGAGGTCGCCGAGCGGATCAAGGAGTACGCGGCGCTGGGGATCGAGGAGTTCGTGCTGTCCGGGTATCCGCACCTTGAGGAGGCGTACTGGTTCGGGGAGGGCGTGCTGCCCAGGCTGGCGGCGGACGGTGTGTGGCAGCACCCTGTCGGTGAGCAGCGGGTTTCTGCGGCACAGGTGCCGTTCGCCAGTTGATGGGCGCCGGTTGAGCGTGGTTGCTCGCGGCTACGGTTCAACTCCGCGCCGTTTGAACGCCGTTGCGAGGCTCGGCGGGCGCGTGGTCAGAACCAGTGCAGGCAGTGCGGGGAGCGGTCGGCGCGGAAGAGGGCGTCGGCGAGGGCGGCCGCGCCCGGGCGGTGGGCCCGGATGTGGCCGGCCCGCACGAGCGTGCTCGGGGCGGTGCCGCCGAGGTAGACCGAGCCCAGATCGCACACGTCCAGGGACAGGTCGGGCTCCCGGCCCGTCGGCACGCAGTCGGCCTTGCCGTCCCGGACGGTCAGCAGGTAGCGGCCGTGGTCGTCGAGGAACGGGTCGTCGACGGCGAGGACGAGTTCGCCGTCCGTGAACCAGCCGCGCGCGGTCAGCGCACGCGGGACGTCCAGCAGCCGCACCCAGAGCCAGTCCGTGTCGCCGCTCGGCTCACCGGCGCGGAAGTCCGCGAGCTGCCAGGGCAGCGGGTGGCCGGGCGGGACGTGCTTGAACACGACCTGAGAGACCAGGTCGTGTCCGAGTACGAACCGGGCCAAGGCCGTGAACACGGCGTCGTCGGCGGCGATGGTCTCGTCGACCGTCAAGGTCTTGCCCTCACCAATCGAGTAGCCGGCGTACCCGTCCGGCACGCCGTCGGCGTCCCGGTGGAGGGCGATGTAGCGCGGCGCCGGCGAGATCGGGGGCTGCCCCGCGCGCAGAGCCCACCAGCGGTGCGGCCGGGACAGCGCGCCGGGCTGGGCGCGGCGGTACCGGTCGTAGACCTCCTCCAGGATTTCGCCGCACTCGGCACGACGCAGCACCTCGATTGAGCGGTTGTCCGGGCCGGTCGCCGGCGCGTCGGCCACTCCGCGCGCCCGGGGAACGGCGAGGGCGGCCCGGTGGCGCTGCACCGTCAGCCGTGACGTGTAGGTCGCCGGTCCGTAGCCGAACCTGCCGTAGATCGCGGCCTCGGAGGCCAGCAGTACGGACAGGATCTCCCCGCGGGCCCGCAGCTCCGCGAGCTGATGCCGCATCATCGCGCTGAGCACGCCCCGGCGCCGGTGCGAAGGCAGGACGCCGACGGCGGTCACCCCGGGGGCCGGGACGAGGGTCTCACCGGGCAGGGTGAGCTCGAAGGGGTACGTGGCCGCGGTGCCGACGGGCCGCCCGTCCGCCGTCAGGGCGAGCAGACAGCGGTCCATCTCGAGCGCCGACCACCACAGCCCGCCACCCTCGACCGGGGTTTCCGGGAAGAGCCCGAACGCGGCATGGACCGTGTCGACGAAGACGTCGAGGTCCTCGTCGGTCGTGGGACGGATCTCCATCGCTGCCGCTGCCTCCCCGGATACCGGCACCACCTCCCGTGGTGTCCCGCCACAGTGCAGCGTCGCCCCGTGACCGGGTCAAGCGAATTACGGCCGGTCACACCACCGCCCCTGAAGACCGGCCAGCCGACGTGTCGTCCGCCCTAGGCGGCAGAGTCGGCCAGTGCCTTCAGGTGGGCCCCTCTCGACTCTGTCGTCTGGCCCTGAACCAGGAGGAACAGGGCCTCCCGCGCGAGACGTTGGGCCTTGCTCGTCAAGGACAGAGACCTGCCGCCTCCGGCCACCACCGCAGCCGTGGTCGCCGTCATCAGCACCTCGTACGCCTGCGTCCTGAGCGCCAGCCGTTCCCCCAAGTGCTCGTGCGGTACCGGGTGGTCGGCCAGGGCGTAGGCCTGCTTGCGTACCTCGTCCAGGCGGGTGCGGATCGGAGCGGAGGTGTCGTTGTCCAGGAGGGCGAGGGCCGCCTCCGCGACGCCGAAGACCGCCGGTGAGGCGTTCGTCGGTTTCGGGCGGTCGGCCTTCGCCCACTCCGCGAACGGCACGCGCAGGGCCACCGCTTCCTCGGGGAGCCACAGGCCGTCCAGCTCCAGCGACACCGTCCGAGACGCGGTGAGCGCGGCCAGGCGCATCGGGGCGGACGGCCGTAGCCCCTCCTGTTCCCGCGCCTCGGTGAACGCGAACAGTGCCTCGTCCGCGTCCGTCACCCCCGCGAGCAGCATCACGTCGTTCAGGCCCCAGCCGGTGTACCAGGGCACCGTCCCGTCGAAGCGCCGGCCGCCGCGTTCGCGCGTGACCCGTACCGGGATCCGGGGGTACGCCCGCAGGTGTGCGTACGCCACCCCTGACATCAGCTCGCCTCGCGCGAGTGGACCCAACAGGCGCTCCCGTACCGGCAGTTCGCTCTTCGCCAGTGTCATGACCGGTGTGTGGTGCTGGGTCTGTACGAACCAGGTCGAGCAGCATGCCCCGGCCAGGATTTCTGCCGTCTCCCTCGCCACCGCGCCGGGGGCCGCCGAGCCGCCGTGGGCCACGGGTGCGCTCACGCCCAGCAGACCCGACCGTTTGATCGCCTCGATGTGGCTCGCCGGGACGCCCTCCTGGTCGACTTGTTCGGCGTGTGGGGCGAGGAGGTCGTCCGCGAGTCGTCGGGCGCGGGTGACGAGGAAGTGGGAGGTCATGCGGGAGATTCTCCCGATCGGACGGGTCGGCCACGCGCGACGCGGCGGCCCGTGTCGTAGGACACGGGCCGCCGCGGTGGGAACGCGGGGGTCAGTCCGCCGAGCGGACGGCCGGCATCGCCAGGTCGACCGTGCCCGTGGCGCCGGGTGCGCTCTTGCAGGAGTCGTGGCAGTCCTTCTCCAGGCTGCAGCACAGGGAGCAGATCGGGCCGGAGTGGAAGGGACAGTTCGCCACGTCGGGGCGTTCGAAGTCCGTTGTGCAGACAGTGCAGTTGAGGATGACGGCCGAGGGGAGTCCGTCCGCGTCGAGCAGTGGTTCTTCCAGGTCGTCGAGGCGGGCGATGTAGTACTTGCCCTTGGTGAGGTACGCGAACAGGGGCGAGAGGACCATCGCCAGGAACAGGGCGATGAAGGGGGAGTACGCCTTGGCGTAGTCACCGAACGCGTTGAAGTACGCGGCGATGGAGACCGCCGACGCGATGAGCATCGAGCCGAAGCCGACCGGGTTGAAGTTGTACAGGTGGGCGCGCTTGAACTCGATGTAGGACGGGCTGAGTTTGAGCGGCTTGTTGATGACCAGGTCGGCGACGACCGCGCCGATCCAGGCGATCGCCACGTTGGAGTAGAAGCCGAGGACCGTGTTGAGGAAGCCGAAGACGCCGCCCTCCATCAGGGCCAGCGCGATGCCGACGTTGAGGAAGATGTAGACCACGCGGCCCGGGTGACGGTGTGTCAGGCGGGAGAAGAAGTTCGACCAGGACAGTGAACCGGAGTACGCGTTGGTCGAGTTGATCTTCACCTGGGACAGGATCACGAAGAACGTGGCCAGCCCCAGGGCGACCGGAGCGGCGAAGGTCTTGAAGCCGGACACGTACTGCTGGATCGGTTCGTTGGCCTTGGCCAGGCCCACGCTGCCGGCGATGTAGAAGGCGAGGAAGGCGCCGCCCATCTGCTTCGCCGCACCGAGGACGACCCAGCCCGGGCCCGCCGAGAGCACCGCGCCCCACCACTTCTTCGCGTTCTGGGGCGTCTTGTCGGGCATGAAGCGCAGGTAGTCGACCTGCTCACCGATCTGCGCGATGAGCGAGAGGGCCACACCCGCTCCCGCGCCGACACCGAGCATGCTGATGCTGGAACCGGTGGGGGAGTTGCCCGCGAAGTGCGTGAACTCCGAGAACTTGCCCGGCTCTTGGATCGCGATGGACACGAACGGCGCGACCATCAGCACCAGCCACACCGGCTGGGTCCACACCTGCATCTTGGAGAGCGCGGTCATGCCGTAGATCACCAGCGGCAGGATGATCAGCGAGCAGATCAAGTAGCCGACGGCGAGGGGGATGTGCAGGCCCAGGTCCAGCGCCTGCGCCATGATCGAGCCCTCTAGGGCGAAGAAGATGAAGGTGAAGCTGGCGTAGATGACCGACGTGAGGGTCGAGCCGAGGTAGCCGAAGCCCGCGCCCCGGGTCAACAGGTCCATGTCGATGGAGTACTTGGCCGAGTAGTACGAGATCGGGATGCCGGTGAGGAAGATCGTCACCGCCGCGGCCAGGATCGCCACCATGGCGCTGGAGAAGCCGTTGGAGATCGCGATGGAACCGCCGATGGCGAAGTCGGCGAGGTACGCGATACCGCCCAGGGCGGTGGTGGCCACCACGTAGGGCGTCCAGCGGCGGAAGGACTTCGGCGCGTAGCGCAGCGAGTAGTCCTCCAACGTGTCGTTCTTCGCCCAGTCGTTGTAGGTCCGTCCGGCAGCCGTTGCCGGCGCCTCTTTGTCGACGATCTCCGTCACGACACTTCCCTCTTCCACGGGTGTGGGTCATCTCCCGGACGGCCCGGGGGAGTTGGACGGAAGAGTCACGCCGAATTGTTTCCTGACCGTTTCGCCTGCTTTAAATGGAAGGGATTTCAAAATTCTTTTGGCGACGCGCGTAGATTTAATCAATGCTTCCTGTGGAAACTATTCCTGCGGGAAGGTAGTCTCGGCCCGAGCAGGTGGCGGAGGTCAGAGTTGGGCGACGATGTCGAAGTCGAAGGCGTCCGCCCGCGCCAGGTACAGCCGTTGGCGGAGGTGATTGCCGTGCAGACGCAGTACGCCCCGAGGGCCCTCGTACGAGACGGTGCCGCCCACCGCGCACATGGCGCCCACATCGAGCGACCGCGCCTGCTCGGCCAGTGCCGCGAGCAGTCGTACGCCTTCGAAACACGACTCGCCGAGGCTGCCCACGACGGGTGCCTCCACACCGAACCGGGCCGCGTAACGCCCGCTGAAATCAAGGCTTTCGGCGGTCGCCAGGGTCTCGAAGTAGCCGGCCGCCGCCCACAGTCCCTCGGTGGCCTCCGCGCCGGTGGCCAGCAGGATGTTCTCGTCCATGTGCGTGCTCAGCCGCAGACACCGCTGATGCAGCCCGTGCGCGGCGAACGCCCGGTTGAAGCGCGCCGCGTCGTCCCCGACCAGCAGCATCAGGACAGCGTCTGCCTCACACTGCTCGACGCGCCGCAGCACCGGCCCGAACTCGTAGGTCTCCAGCGGCACGAACACCTCGTCCCGCACCCGGCCGCCGCAGTCACGGGCGTAGCGACGCGCGGCCCGGGCGGTCACCCTCGGCCACACGTAGTCGTTGCCCACCGTGCACCAGCGCCGTACGCCGGTCTCCTCCGCCAACAGCCGCATCGCGGGCAGGAGTTGGGCCGCGTCGGTTTCGCCCGTCAGGAACACCCCGGGCGTGCGCTCACCGCCCTCGTACTGCGCGGTGTAGATGTACGGCACCCGGCCCGCGATGCGCGGCACCAGTGCCTCGCGGACCGCCGAGGTGTGCCAGCCGACCACCGCGTCGACCGCGCGCATCGACACCAGGACCTCGACCTCGGCCGCCACCCGCTCCGCGGGCGCGCCGCCGTCGACCACGACGAGACGGACCTCGCGGCCCAACACGCCGCCGGTGGCGTTGAGTTCCTCCACGGCGAGCTGTGCGGCCAGTTCGCAGGACGGGCCGAAGACGCCCGCCGGGCCTTGCAGGGGTACGACCAGTGCCACGACCAGAGTCCTGATCGGGCCGCTGATCCTCCCGGGCGGCAGCGGATGCAAAGGACCACCTCCGTGAGGGCGTGAGGGCACGGATACCCGTCCCGGCCCCGGCGCCCTCGCAGAGGCTCGTAATCTGAACCGCACAGTAGACCTACCGGAAGGACAGCGGCAATGTCGTCCGTACCGTCGCCGGGCCTCGCCCACCTGCTGAGTCACGCCGAGCGGCGACTGGGCCTGCGCATGACCGCCGTACTGGCCGAGGAGAACTGCTCGGTCGAGCAATGGCGCGTCCTCTCGGTCATCGCCGACGGCAAGGGCCATCCGATGACCGAGATCGCGGACCAGGTGCTGATGCCGGCGCCGAGCCTGACCAAGCTGGTGGACCGGATGGTCGCCGACAACCTGGTCCACCGCCGCCCCGACCGGGCCGACCGCCGCCGCGTCCTGCTCCACCTCACCACCCGCGGCCGCACCCTCCACCAGCGCGCCGCCCACCGCCTCCTCACCGACCAGACCCGCCTCCTCGACGCGATCGACGACCACGGCGACCTCGTCCGACTGCTCGCCCGGCTCACGGCGGCCCTCGACCAAGACCCTGCGGCAGAGACCCGGGACGACGTCCCGGACGGCCCCGCGGAGAAAATCCTGCCGGTTTCCTGAGGCGAGGTGTCGATCCGGCACCATGGCGTTCGTGTAGGAGGTGAGAGAACACCCGACGCCATGGAGGACGTCATGCAGCACTACCTGCTCAGCGTGATCACCCCGACCGACGGACAGATGCCCTCACCCGAGGAGATGGCGGAGATCGTCCACAAGCTGGAGGTCTTCCACGACGAACTGCAGGCCGCCGGAGCCTGGGTCTTCGCCGGCGGACTGCACGGGCCGGAGACCGCGACCGTGCTGCGCCCCAAGGACGGCGACGTGCTGATCACCGACGGCCCGTACGCCGAGGGCAAGGAGTATCTGGGCGGGCTCTGCCTGATCAAGGCGGCCGACCTGGACGCGGCCCTGGAATGGGGGAAGCGGGCGACCTGGGCCACCACCCTGCCCATCGAGGTGCGCCCCTTCATGAACACGGCCGAGGACTGATGCCGTTCGACACCGACATCGAGGCCGTCTTCCGTGCCGAGTACGGGCGGGCGGTCTCGGTCCTGGTCCGCTTCCTCGGCGACATCGACCTCGCCGAGGAAGCGGTCCAGGACGCCTTCACCACGGCCGTACAGAAGTGGCCGGAGACCGGTGTGCCGCCGAGCCCGGCCGGGTGGATCATCACGACCGCCCGCAACCGCGCGGTCGACCGGCTGCGCCGTGAGTCCTCACGGGAGGCCCGCCACAGCGAGGCCGCCCTGCTGTACGCGTCCGACGCGCCCGCCGAGGAGGGACCCGTGCGCGACGACCGGCTCCGCCTGATCTTCACCTGCTGCCACCCCGCGCTCGCCACCCAGGCGCAGGTCGCGCTCACCCTGCGGCTGCTCGGCGGACTCACCACCGCCCGGATCGCCCGCGCCTTCCTGGTGCCGGAACCGACGATGGCCCAGCGCCTCGTCCGCGCCAAGGCCAAGATCCGCGACGCACGGATCCCGTACCGGGTGCCCCGCGACGCCGACCTCCCCGACCGGCTGGGGGGCGTCCTGGCCGTCGTCTACCTGATCTTCAACGAGGGCTACACGGACTCGCCCGAACTGTGCGCCGAAGCCCTGCGTCTCGGCTGCCTCCTGTCCGAGCTGATGCCGGACGAGCCCGAGGTCACCGGCCTGCTCGCGCTGATGCTGCTGATCGAGTCGCGCCGGGCGGCCCGGGAGGGCGCGGACGGTGAGCTGGTGCCGCTGCCCGAGCAGGACCGCGACCGGTGGGACGGCGAGCTGATCGCCGACGGCCAGTCACTCGTACGGCGGTGTCTACGGCTGAACAACCCCGGGCCCTACCAGATCCAGGCCGCGATCAACGCCGTACACAGCGACGCACCGACCGCGGACGCGACGGACTGGGGGCAGATCCTCCAGCTGTACGACCAGTTGACGGCCGTCGCCCCGAGTCCGGTCGTCGCCCTGAACCGGGCCGTCGCCGTCGCCGAGGTCGACGGCCCGCGCAAGGCCCTCGACCTTGTGGACGCGCTGGACCTCGACGACTACCACGTCCTGCACGCCGTGCGCGCCGACCTGCTGCGCCGGCTGGGCCGTGACACCGAGGCGGTACGGGCGTACGAGGCGGCCATCGCCCGCACCGGAAGCGCGGCGGAACGCGGCTACCTGGAACGACGCCGCCGGGAACTCGTTCGGATGTGACAGTCGCGGTGCGGAGGGTGACCATGTCCGCACCGGAATTTTTCCTGGTGTATGAATGGTTGGTATATACACCTGACCGTCGAGAACCCCCACGCACCAGCAGCGAGGCACCGTGAACCAGTCCAGCCCCGAGCAGCCCGCCGACATCGTGGCCCGGCTGCGCGCCACCTTCCGCACCGGCCGCACCAAGCCCGTCGAATGGCGCACCACCCAGCTGCGCCGCCTGCGCGAGCTGCTCACGGAGCACGGCGACGACCTCGCCGCCGCCCTCCACGCCGACCTCGGCAAGAGCACCGCCGAGTCCCAGCGCACCGAGATCGGCTTCACGATCCGCGAGATCGACCACACCCTCGACCACCTCGACGAGTGGCTCCGTCCCGAGTCCGCACCCGTACCGGCCCACCTCGGCACGGACGCGACCGCCTGGACGCAGTACGACCCGCTCGGCGTCGTCCTCGTGATCGCCCCCTGGAACTACCCGGTGCAGCTGCTGCTGACCCCGGTCGTCGGCGCACTCGCCTCGGGTGACGCGGTGGTCGTCAAGCCCAGCGAGATGGCCCCGGCCACCTCCACGGCCATCGCCCGGCTGCTGCCCGCCTACCTGGACACCGACGCGGTCGCCGTCGTCGAGGGCGGCATCCCCGAGACCACGGCCCTGCTCGCCGAGCACTTCGACCACATCTTCTACACCGGCAACGGCGCCGTCGGCCGCATCGTCCTGCGCGCCGCCGCCGAGCACTTGACCCCGGTCGCCCTCGAACTCGGCGGCAAATCACCGGCGTTCGTCGACCGCGACGCCGATCTCGCCGTCGTCGCCGACCGGTTGGCGCGCGGCAAGTTCCTCAACGCCGGCCAGACCTGTGTCGCCCCCGACTACGTCCTGACCGACCCGGAGACCGCCGCCGCGCTCGAACCCCTGCTGGTGAGCGCGGTCGAGAAGGTCTACGGCGCCGACCCGCAGACCTCCGGCGAGTACGGCCGGATCGTCAACGAGCGCCACTTCGACCGGCTCGCCGGACTGCTCGACTCCGGCCGGGTCGTTGTCGGCGGACGCAGCGACCGCGCGGACAAGTACATCGCGCCGACCGTGCTCGCCGACGTGGACCCGAAGGCGCCCGTCATGGCGGAGGAGATCTTCGGCCCGATCCTGCCGATCGTCACCGTCCCCGACCTCGACCGGGCGATCGACTTCATCAACGACCGCGACAAGCCCCTCGCCCTGTACGTCTTCACGGACTCCGACGGCACCCGCGCCCGGATCGCCGCCGAGACCTCCTCCGGCGCCGTCGGCTACGGCCTCCCGCTCGCCCATCTCACCGTCTCCGACCTGCCGTTCGGCGGTGTGGGGGAGAGCGGTATGGGCAACTACCACGGCCGCTACTCGATCGAGACGTTCAGCCACCGCAAGGCGCTGCTGGAGAAGCCGCTCGCCTGACCGGCGGCCTCTTCTATCACCGGTCGCTTATATAAGTGGCCGGTGATACGTTGGTGCTCATGCACGCTTTCGATGTGCTCGGAGACCCCGTGCGCCGCCGCATCCTGGAGTTGCTCGCCGAGGGCGAGCAGCCCGCCGGCACGGTCAGTGATGTCGTGCGGCGGGAGTTCGGGATAACGCAGCCCGCGGTCTCCCAGCATCTGAAGGTGCTGCGGGAGAACGGTTTCGCGACGGTACGGCCGGACGGCACCCGGCGCCTGTATGCGGTCAACTCCGAGCCGCTGCGGGACATCGACGCCTGGCTCGACCGGTTCCGTCGCTACTGGACCCCTCATCTGGACGCCCTGGCCACCGAGTTGGCCCGGGGCAAGCGCGAACGCCGGCTCCGCGAGGCCGACGACGACACCCCGAGGAGCACCACATGATCGACGTCACCCACCAGATCAACGCCGTGAGCCGCCGGGTCGGCCGACGCGACTTCAAGGCCGGCGAGGCCCGCGTGGTGACCCTGAGCCGGTCCTACGACTCACCGGTCGACGACGTCTGGGACGCCTGTACCAATCCCGAGCGCATCCCGCGCTGGTTCCTGCCGGTCACCGGCGAACTGCGCTCGGGCGGGAAGTACCAGTTGCAGGGCAACGCGGGCGGCACCGTCGAGCGCTGCGAGCCGCCCAACACCTTCTTCGCGACCTGGGAGTTCGGCGGTGAAGTGAGCTGGATCGAACTCCGGTTGACGCCGGAGGGCGACGGGACGCGCTTCGAGTTGGAGCACATCGCCCATGTCGACGACACGAAGTGGGCCGAGTTCGGGCCCGGCGCGGTGGGCGTCGGCTGGGACTCGATCCTTTTGGGGCTCGACGGCAACCTGTCGGGCACCCCTTCCGTGAAGCCCGAGGACGCCATGGTCTGGCTGGCCTCCGAGGAGGGCCGCCGTTTCGTCACGGCGAGCAGCGAGGCGTGGTGCGCGGCGAACGTCGCGGGCGGCGAGGACGAGACGGTGGCCCGCGAGTCCGCCGACCGGACCACGGCCGCCTATACAGGGGCGGGGAGTTGAGGGTCGTAGCGACCGAAGCGCTGACCTGGCACCGATCACCGTTGTAGCGTGCGCGCTGGATGCCACGGGTGATCGGAGCCAGGAATGAGTGTCGGCGGCGAGACGGTGTTGGTGACCGGCGGCAGCGGATTCGTCGGCAGCCATCTGGTCCGGCAGTTGCTGGAGCGCGGCTACCGGGTGCGCACCACCGTGCGGTCCCTCGGCAACGAGGCGAAGGTCGCGCCGTTGCGGGCCATGGGGGAGCAATTCCCGGGCGCGCTCGAGCTGTTCGAGGCCGATCTGCTGGCGGAGGGCTCCTTCGACGCGGCGATGGACGGCTGCCGGGTCGTGTTCCATGTGGCCTCGCCGTTCCTGATGCCGGAGAAGATCAAGGACGGTCGGAAGGACGTCGTCGAGCCCGCGCTCACCGGCACCCGGAACGTCCTCGCCGGCATCGAACGTACGCCCACCGTCGAGAAGTTGGTGTTCACCTCGACGGTCGGCGCGATCTTCGGCGACTACGCCGACGTACTGAACATGAAGGACGAGACCCTCTCCGAGGACTACTTCAACACCACCAGCACGGTCGAGAACAACCCCTACCACTACGCCAAGACGGTCGCCGAGCGCGCCGCCTGGGACGCCGAACAGGCGCAGGGCCGTTGGCGCATGGTCGCCGTCAACCCCGGCCTGATCCTGGGCCCTTCACTCACCCCGGCCTCCGACTCCGGCAGCCTCTTCCTCCTCGACGAACTGTTCAAGGGTTACTTCTTCTACGGGGCACCCGACTTCAGCTTCACCGTCGCCGACGTGCGGGACGTCGCGGGCGCGCACATCGCGGCGGCGGAGAACCCTGACGCGCACGGCCGTTACATCGTCGCCGCGGCCCGGATGGCGTCCTTCCTCGACATGTCACGCGCCCTGCGGCAGCGCTTCCCGCGCGACTACCGGCTGCCCCGGCACGCCCTGCCGCACTGGCCGGTGCGCGTCCTCGGCCCGGTGTTCGGGCTCACCCAGGACTACATCCGCAAGCACCTCGGGATCAGGTTCACGGTCGACAACCGGCGCGGCGTGAAGGAACTGGGCATCACCTACCGGCCGTTGGAGGAGACCCTCCGCGATCACCACCTGGCCTGGCGGCAGTTGAGGAAGACACGCTGACCGGTGTCTCGTCCTTCGCCGTTCACTCCACCGACGGGTCACGCCTCTTGACTGGTTCAGACCAAAGGCGCTTGGGTGTGGCCCGATCACCTTTTCGGTGTCATGAGCCTGACCACACTCGAACCGAAGGGCACCCATGCGAACCCCCCACGCCCTGCTCGCCGTCGCCGCCGCGCTGTCGGCGGCGATCGTCGCTCCACCGGCCGGAGCCGCCGACGCGGTTCCCGCCCCCGGCACCTACTACGTCCAGAGCGCCACGACCGGGCTCGACGCGGCCGACAAGGGGGGAGCGGTGGAGCAGCACAACCCCAAGGGCAACGAGGACCACCAGCAGTGGAACCTCCGGACGAGCGGATCGTCGTACGTCCTGGAGAGCACCGACACGCCCGGCAGCTGTCTGGGCCGCTCGGGCGCCCAGGCGAGGACCGTCGCCTGCACGAGCGCCGACGCGGCCTGGCAGATCACGCCGGCCGGCGGCGACCAGTACACGCTCAAAGTCCCGGGCGCGGAAAGCTACTTGACCGTGGGAGCCAAGCCCACCGGCGCCAACTACCCGGCCCAGCTGGCCATCGGCTCCTCCGGCGGTCTCGCCTCCTGGTATCTCACGCCGATCACCTCACCCACCCAGCCCATCCCCGCCCAGGACCAACGCACCCTGGACCAGGTCACGTTCCTCACCGCGCACAACGCCTACGCCAACGGGGTCGACGGCGGCTTCGCCCCGCCCTTCGTGAACTTCTTCCCGAATCAGTCCAGGGGTATCAACCAGCAACTCTCCGACGGAGTAAGGGGGTTCATGCTGGACATCCACCAGACCTCCGACGGCGCGATCCTCTGCCACGACAGCTGCACTCTCGTCAGCAGCCCGGTCGCCCTGAACGTCGACCTCCAGCGCATGGTCGACTTCCTCAAGGCCCACCCCGACCAGTTCGTCACCGTCTTCCTGGAGGACTACGTCGACCCCGGCGTCCTGCGCAGCGAACTCGCCCGCGTCAACGGCCTGTACGACGTGCTGTACCGCCCCGACCAGACCGGTGTACGGCAGAACGGCTGGCCGAAGATGGCCGACCTGATCGCCGCCAACCACCGGCTGCTGATCTTCACCGATCACAGCCGCGCCTCCGACGAGTCCGCGGGACTGACCCGGGACAGCTTCGGCGTGATGTACCAACGTGAGTGGACCGTCGAGAACTACTGGTCGATGGGCTCCGGCGCGAGTTCCTCCGACTGGTCCTGCTACAGCCGCTGGTACGGCAGCGACCTCAACGTCCCGCTGACGCAGACGTATTCGGGGTTCCGCCCGCTGTTCGTCATGAACCACTTCCGTGACGCGACGATCGCCGGCACGGCGCAGACCGACAACACCAAGGTCCTCGACCGGGCCCAGCGGTTCTGCCAGCCGGCCGCCCGCAAGAAGCCCAACTTCCTTGCCGTGGACCGCTACGACCTCGGTGACCCGACTTCCGCCGTCAACTCCCTGAACAGCTACACGTATCCGTAAAGTGCGGGCGGCCGTGCGGCGGGGGTGTGCGAAACTCCGCTGATGACCTCTGAGAAGATCACCGCGGCCGCCGCGGGCACCTGGAAACTCGGCGACCTGCCCGTCAACCGCATCGGCTTCGGCGCGATGCGGTTGACGGGCAACGCAGCCTTCAACCTCGGGACACCGAGCGACCGCGACCGCTCGATCGCCGTGCTGCGCAAGGCGATCGAGCTCGGTGTGAACCACATTGACACGGCCGCCTTCTACTTCTCGTCCCTGCGGTCCGCGAACGAACTCATCAACTCCGCACTCGCCCCCTACGCCGACGACCTCGTGATCGCCACCAAGGTCGGTCCCTTCCGGAACTACTCGGGGGAGTGGGGGACTTCGGCCCGCCCCGACGACCTGCGCGGCCATGTCGAGGAGAACCTGCGCCAGTTGGGGCGCGACCACCTCGACGTGGTCTACCTCCGCCGGATGCGGCAGGACTCGATCGCCGAGCACTTCGGCGCCCTCGCCGAACTCCGCGAGGAGGGCCTGGTCCGGCACCTCGCGATCTCCGACGTCGAGCCGCGGCACCTGGCAGAGGCGCAGGAGATCGCGCCCGTGGTGAGTGTGCAGAACCGGTTCGGGCTCGACTCGTCCAGCCCCGACACCGACGAGATGCTGCGGATCTGCGGGGAACAGGGCATCGCCTTCGTCCCGTTCTTCGCCATCGCGGGCGAGGCCGGGGCGCAGGGCGCCACCACCGCCCACGACGACGAGGTACTGACCATCGCGGGCGCCCACGATGCCAGCCCCGCCCAGATCCGCCTCGCCTGGTCCCTCGCGCAGGGCCCGCACGTGCTTGCCATCCCGGGCACGGGCAACCCCGACCACCTCACCGAGAACGTGGCCACAGGCGCGATCCGCCTGACCGAGGACGACCTGGCTCGGCTGAACGAGCTGCACAGGAAGGCCGGTTGAGCGTCGGCGGGGCTCAGGCCACCCAGGTGCCGTCCCGCATCAGATGGCGCTGGGGCAGCTCGCGTTGCTCGTGCCACGCCTGGACGGCCAGTGGCCGCACCCGGAAGAACGAGTAGGGCGCACGGTCCTCGCGGGGGTCCCAGCCGTACTTCGCGTGGAAGGCCTCGGCCGCGGCGGCCGGGACGTCCTGGGCGGTGAAGGCCGTCGCGTCGCCGTCGATGAGCACGACGTCCCGGGTGTCCGCGAAGGCGAGCCGTGTCCGCCGCCCAGCACTGAGATTGCGGCCCGTGGGGTTCGTGGCCCGGGTGGACAGCCAGACGGACCGACCGTCCCAGACGAACCACAGCGGCACCAGACAGGGCACCCCGTCGGCGTCCGCCGAGGCCACCCAGATGTCCAACTCCCGCTCCAGCCGGACCAGTACGTCACGCCTGCGCTCTTCGGGGCCGCGGGGCGGCCCGGTGATCTTCATGCCCGGGACGCTACCGGCGCCGCCCGCGCGGCGCCTCGGGCCGGGGTCGTAGGACCTTGGCCCGAGGGGGCCGGAGCGTCAGCCCAGCTGCTCGTGCAGGAACGGCACCGTGCTCGCCCAGGCGCGCGTGGCGGAGTCGGCGTCGTAGACCGGGCGGCCGTCGTTGAAGAAGGCGTGGCCCGCCGGGTAGAGGCGGAGGTCCGGGGTGATGCCGGACTGGTCCTGGATGGTCTTGCTCAGGGCTTCGAGGCCCGGTACCGGGATGCTCTCGTCCAACTCGCCGTAGTGGCCGAGGATCTGTGCCTTCAGGCCGGAGAAGTCGGGGAGTTCGCCCTGGATCACGCCGTAGAACGGCACCGCCGCGCTCACGCGCGGGTCGGCCGCGGCGAGGTACAGCACGAAGCCGCCGCCCATGCAGAAGCCGACCGCGCCGACCGTGTCCGAGGTGACCTCGGGCAGGGAGAGCAGGTGGTCGACCGCGCCGGAGAGCAGCTCGACACCGCGGGCGACCGGGAGGGCCAGCATCATCCGCAGGGCCTCGTCACTCTCGTGCGCCACGTTCCCGCCGTAGAGGTCGGGGGCGAACGCGACGAAGCCCTCCTGGGCGAGCCGGTCGGCCACGTCGGCGATGTGGTCGGTCAGGCCCCACCACTCCTGGATGACGATCACGCCCGGTCCGCTCCCCGACGGCGGCAGCGCGAGATAGCCGTGGGCGGTGCCTCCGGCACTGGGGAAGGTGACGTTCTGGTGGGCCGGGGCTCCGGTCGACTTCGGCAGCTCGGAGGACATGGCGCTCAACTCCTGTACGGCGGTGCTCGGTGGGGGCGTCGTCGGGGCGGGCCCGACGTGATCCCCAGCCTGTCACGGCCGGGTTCGGGGGGCGCCCCGGCCCCTCCTCCGTTTATCGGGTGCGGATCGGCTATCCGGTGCGGGTCGGCGCCGGGTTCGCTTCCTGCCCTATCCGGACCACCCGTCCGGCGGCCACCTTCTGCAGCAGCCCGTACGCCAGCACCGGCAGCAGGATGTGCGGACGGTCGGGCAGGGTCGTCGTGATGAGCACCGCGCTCGCGCTGCTGTTGTTCATCCCGCAAGCCAGCGTCACCGAGGCGCCGGCCCGGGCGTCGAGGCGCAGGACCCGTGCTGCCACCCGGCCCAGGGTGAAGGACAGCCCGCACACCGTCGCGGCGACCGCGAGCGCGGCCAGCAGGAGCACCGGGCGCGGGTGGCGCAGGAAGGGGCCGAGTACCCCACTGGCGTTGACGTACGTCAGCAGCAGCGAGCCCGGGAGCGTAGCGGGTACGGCCACGCCGATGAGTCCGTCGAGCGCGCGTCGGGGCAGCACGAGCCGGCACAGGATGCCCGCCGCGCACGGCAGGACGACCGAGGTGAGGGCGAAGGCGTCCCCGGCCGAGAGGGCGGCGACGGCGAGTCTGCCCGCGTAGTCGCCTTGGAGCAGCGGGCACAGGACGGCCAGGGTGAGCGGGACGGTGAGCGGGCTGACCAGGGTGGAGGCGAGCACCAGGCCGACGGCCGTGGGCTGGTCGCCGTCCCCCTTCGCGGTCCACACCGTCGCCCCGGCGGCGATCGGCATGGCGACGACGAGGATCATCGCCGCGATCATGCCGCTGCCGCCGTCGTGGTCCGGCGACAGCCGCAGCGCCAGGGCCACCCCGGGGACGATCAGCAGCGGCACCAGGATGTGCAGGGCGAGGCCCGCGAGCAGGGCGGCAGGACGCCGTAGAAGCAACCGCAGTTCACGCAGCGGGACCTGGAGGCCGGCGCCGAACAGGACCAGGGCGAGGAGTAACTGGGGTGTCCGCAGGGACAGTTCGGCGATGCCCGTCGCATGTGGGTGCCGGAGCCACAGGCCGGGGCCGGGCAGCACCGCCGCGGCGAGATACGACACGGCGACGGCTCGGCCCAGGTTGCGGCGGAGCAGGGCGAGCAGGTGGGGTACGGAGGGAAACCCGGCGGGGATCCTGGATGAGTGGGGACACATCGCGGCGCTCTTCCGTCGTAGGACCTGGGCGGAGACGGAGCGCCGGTATCGCGTGGAAGGTCGTTGACGCGCGCGAGGGGATGAGTGTGCGAAGCCCTGCGGTCATCGTCGACGGTCCCTTCCATAATGGGCGGGCGGAAATGGGCACACGGGCGCGGTGACGAGACGGCACCCGAGTGACTACAATTCTGTAGACGGTCTACTGGACTGTAGACGAAGACGGGGTGAGGATCGTTCCCATGGCCGACGAGAAGGACGAACGCCGACCGGCGGGTGAGCTGGAGGCCACCGTCATGGCCGCCCTCTGGGCCGCCGGCGACCCGCAGACCCCCGGGGAGGTGCAGCTGAACCTCGGCACGGGCCTGGCCCGCACCACGGTGACGACGATCCTGACCCGGCTGCACGACAAGGGCGTCGTGGAGCGTCGGCGTCAGGGGCGCGGGTACGCGTACTTTCCGGTGCAGGACGCGCAGGGGCTCACGGCCCGCCGTATGCACACGGAACTCGACCGGGACGGGGACCGGGAGACGGTGCTCGCCCGGTTCGTCGCTCAGCTCAGTGCTGATGACGAGCGGGTGCTGCGGGACCTGTTGGAATCCGGTGAGGTGTGAAGTCCGGCGAGCGGTGAAGTCCGGTGGGCTACAGGGACGGGTGAGTGGTGGAATTCGCTCCGTCGGCCTGTGCATCCGCCCTGCCGACCCTGACTCCCCGGCACCTCCGTAGCCGCGCGGCCCACCCCCTCCGGATCCGACTGGCGTCCGCGACGTTTTACGTATAACCTCACCCGTCAATCCCACCGACCGGAACCCGCACGGAGACCCGTGCCGCCGTCCGTCCCGCCCCTGCCGCGACGCGTCGCACGCATACTGCGTACCTCACTCTTCGCGCAGGTCGCCTGCGCGCTCGTCCTCGG
>NZ_JBHXME010000162.1:0-24799 GCF_042721125.1 Streptomyces sp. NPDC058469 | reverse complement strand
ACATAAGAACACCACCTTCTTGGTTGCTCCCTAATCCTACCCTAACCCCTGCGGGGGGGGTGCGCCTCATCCCACCACCTGCCACCCCCCCCGCCCCCGGGGGGTGCGCGCCGCCCCCGTCCCCACGGTGCGGCGCGAGCAGGTCACCGTCCAGTCATCCCATGGACGGCGGCCTGGTTCTCAGGGTGACCCGGCAAGCCCGAGTGCGGGCAGCACCGCGGCCTCCACGAATCTGACGAGGTAGTCGGGGTCGGCGTAACAGCCCTCCAGGACCGGACGGGCCCGCAGGACGCCGAAGATCTGGGCGGGGACGTACGGCAGGGCCGGGTGGTCGGCCGGGATCTCGCCGCGTTCGACACCGCGGCGCAGGATGTCCTCCAGCGCGGCGATCTCGGGATGGACGAGCGCCTCGCGTACCGCCTGGGCGAGTTCGCTGTCCTGGATGACGGCGTGGCCGAGGGCCGAGACGAGTTTCGTGTCCTTCGCCGACCAGGCGCCCGCCGCCCGCGCGGCCTGGCGCAGGTCCTCCGCGAGCGATCCGGTATCGATGCCGGTGAAGTGCACCCGGCGGTTGGCGCGCAGCGCGGCGGCCACGAACTGGGGCTTGGTCCGCCACTGACGGTAGAGCGTCGACTTGCTGCAGCGCGTGCTGCTGGCGACGCCCTCCATGGTGACGGAGTCGTACCCGCATTCGCGGATCTGTTCGAGCACGGCGTCGAAGAACTCCCGCTCACGCTCGGGCGTGATCTTGGAGCGGCGCGAGGCGGCGACCGTGTCCGGTCCGTCCTCAGCCTGCGACGTCATGGCTCTTCTCCTCGCTCGGTCCGCGGACTCGGGGCCCGCTCTCCAGTCTGTCTCGTTTCGCTATCGATACGCCAGTGTACCGGTACTCCGCCGTATCGGTACACGCGCGTATCGGTACACTGTCGTATCGGAACGAACTCGTACCGATGAGTTCGGTCCGCCGGAAGGGTCACAAACCCGGCCAGCACCACCACACGCACCACCGTCAGCGAAGGGGCCGGGGGATGAATGCCCGAACCGAGCCTGCAGAGAAGGGGACCAGCGCGATAGCGCGGCCCCCTCTCGTCCGTGAGCTCCTGCTCGTCGCAGGGCTCTTCCTCGTCTACAAGTTCGGCCGCCAGCTGGCGACGGGCCACACCGGTGAGGCCCTGCACAACGCCCGCCACGTGTGGGACCTGGAACGGACCCTCCATCTCCCGGGCGAGGGCTCGGTGCAGTCGGTGCTGCTGCACAGCGACACCCTCGTGCACATCGCGAACACCTTCTACGCGACCGTCCACTTCCCGGCCACCGTCGCCTTCCTGGTCTGGATGTACCTGCGGCGCCCCGCGCACTACGTCTGGGCCCGCCGGGTCCTGGCCACGGTCACCTCCGCCGCCCTGGTCCTGCCCTTCGTGTTCCCGCTCGCGCCCCCGCGCATGCTGGCCGCGACGGGCCTGGTCGACACCGCCAAGGTGTACGGCCCCTCGGTGTACGGCCCGCCGACCAGCGACCACCTCTCGAACCAGTTCGCGGCGATGCCCTCGCTGCACTTCGGCTGGGCGCTGATGGTGGCGATCGGCCTGATCGTCGCGACCCGCTCGCGCTGGCGCTGGCTGTGGCTGCTGCACCCGCTGGTCACGCTGATCGTGATCATCGGCACCGCGAACCACTACTGGCTCGACGCGATCGTGGCCACCGCCATGCTCGGCATCGCCCTCGCGCTGGTCCACCCCCCGCACCGCACGGCGACGACGGCCGGCCTCGGCCGGCCCCAACTCGCCGTGGAAGAGCCGGTTCTCGTCGGAGCGGGCCGATGAACGCCACCCTCGTCGCCGTCGTCCTGTCCCTGTTCTCGGCCGTCGCCTACGCGGCAGCGGCCGTGGCCCAGGAACGGCTGGCCTCCCGCAACTCCGACGCGGGCATGCTCCGGCTGCTGGCCACCGGATCCTGGTGGTGGACGGTCGTCCTGAACGCGTCGGCCGCACTGCTGCACGTCGTGGCCCTCAAGTACGGCCCGCTGACGGTCGTCCAGCCCCTGGGCGCGCTCACGCTCGTCGCCGCGGTGCCCATGGGCGCGCGGGTGGCCGGACGTCGGGTCAGCCCGGTCGAGTGGCGGGGCACCGCCCTCACACTGCTCGGCCTGTCGGCCCTGCTCGTCACGGCATCCGGTCCCCAGCCCGACCAAGTACTCACCGTCCCCCAGGCGTTGGCGGTCGCGGGCGCGACGTCCGCACTGATCGGCCTGCTCGCACGACGCGGCGCGCGGCCCGGTCTACGGCACGCCTCGGCGTCCGGTGTCGCCTCGGGTGTGGCCTCCGCGCTCACGCAGACCGTGACGGTCGCGGCGACGGACCGTTCGGGTCCGGTGCTGAGCATGCAGGTGGTCGGAGTCGCCCTGCTGGTCGCGGTGTTCGCGGCGGGCGGGCTGCTGCTCTCGCAGACCGCCTACCGGGGCGGCCTCGGCGCCCCGCTCGCGGTGGTGACCCTGTCGAACCCGCTGGCCGCCGCCGCGATCGGCCTCGCGCTGCTGGGCGAACGCCTCCAGGGCGGCGCGGCCGGGATACTCCTCGCACTGGCGGGAGCCGGAATCGCGTCCTGGGGTGTGGTGTTGCTGACCCGGGTGAGCTCCGTGGTACCGCTGCCGCACGAGCTCGACGACCACCCCGTGGCCGCCGTACTGGCGCTGGAGCCCCAATCGGCCTCGGCCGAACCGGCGTTGCTGCCCCGGCAGCCGGACCGGAAGTCCGCGCCGGGGCATCTCACCGCTCTGTGATCAGGGTCAGCCGAGGCCGCGCGAGTCCTGCTTGAGGGCGGTGTCGACGGTCAGCGCCGTCGCCACCACCAGGCTCAACAGCGGCTCGGGCAGCTGGTAGTGGATCTGCAGGACGTAGTTGTCCGCGGTCGTGAACATCGTCTTGGCGAGGCCTTCCCAGGTCTTGGTGATCCGGGCCACCTCGTTGTCCGCGTGGTCGACGATCGCGAAGTTCCACGCCCGCCAGTTCTCCGCCTTGATCGCGCCGATCTGCTGGCCGTTCGCGTTCAGCGCGAAGTTGATCTTCCCGATCATGTTCTGCTGGACGATCTCGCCCACCGGTGAGCCGTCCGGGCGGGACACGATCACCCTGGACTTCATGATCTTCGCCGGCCGGGTCAGCACCAACTGCGGCTGCCCGTGGGCGTCCCGGATCTCCAGCCGGTGGGTCATGAACTGGTCGAGGCTGGAGACGAAACGCAGCGCCTTCTTCAGCGTGCTCTGGCCGATCTCGCTGACCGAGCCGATCAGATTGCCGTTCTGATCCATGACCTTGTACTCGTTGGTCAGCTCGATCAGCTTGGCCTTCTGGTTCACCACGAGGACCGGCTCGCTGAACAGGCTGCCGCCGCCGGGGCCACCCCCGGCGACCCCGGCCTGCTGTTGCACCTGCTGCTTCACCTGGCGCTGGGCCCGCGGATCAGGCCCCGCCTGCTGCTGCGGCACGGCCTGCGGCTGCGCCTGCTGGTCCGCGTTGGTGTGCTCGGTCCACTTCGCGCCGTCCCAGTACCGGAGGGTCTGGGGCGCTCCGTGCGGATCCGGGTACCAGCCTGCAGGTGTGTTCGAATGCGTGGTCACCGGGGCACACTACCGCGAGTGCCCCGGAAAACAACCGGCTTCACAGAGCCCCTCAAGCGGTCGCGATCGCCGGGTCGCTGACCCCCGTCCGGCCGTTCTCGACATGTCCGGCGAATCGCCGCAGGAACGTCGCGTCGCCGTCGGAGGTGACCGTCAGGTCGTACCACCGCTTGCTGGCGCCCAGGTCGAAGGTGTGCCGTACGGTGGCGCCCGCCCGCACCTTGATGCTCTGGGCCCGGCCGCCGTAGCCGTTGGCGACCTTCAACTGCACTGTCCCGGAGCCCTTGTTGGTGAAGGTCAGCTCGACGTCGTCGCCGCAGTTCCGCGCGGTGACCTCGGGTCCGGCACTCTTGCCGGGGCCCTTGAAGACGCGCAGGAAGCCGTTCGGGCCGTGCACGGTCAGGTCGTACGAGCCGTTCGAGTACGCCGAGTTCCAGGCGTCCGAGACGGTCTTGCCGGCCTCGGTGGTGTAACTCCAGGGCCCGTCCGTCCGGTTGGCGGAGGTGACGAGGAAGTTGGCGCCGGCCTTCGCGCCGGAGGCGAACGTGAGGGTGAACTTCCCGGCCGCCGTGTCCGCCGATCCGTCCACCGTGGCCGCGTACTTGAGCGGCCGGGCCGGGCGCAGTCCGCGCTCCTGCTTGGGCAGCGCCGGGTTGGCGGGCGGGGTCGGCACATAGTCCGGGTGACGGTTGCCGTCCGGCGGCCGGTAGCCGTCGGTGTCCGGGAGCGGGACCTTCTTGACGTCCTTGTGGGAGAAGTCGAACGCGGTGGTCAGGTCGCCGCAGATCGCGCGCCGCCAGGGCGAGATGTTGGGCTCGTGGACACCGAAGCGGGTCTCCATGAACCGGATGACCGAGGTGTGGTCGAAGGTCTCCGAGCAGACGTAACCGCCCTTGCTCCAGGGCGAGACGACGATCATCGGCACGCGCTGGCCCAGTCCGTACGGACCGGCCGGGTGGCTGGCGTCGCCCTTGAAGAGGTCGGGGCCGACGTCGACGGTCGACTTGCCCTGCGCGTCCGAGCCCGGCGCGAACGGCGGGAGCAGGTGGTCGAAGAAGCCGTCGTTCTCGTCGTAGGTGATGAACAGAGCCGTCTTCGCCCAGACCTCGGGGTCGGAGGTCAGCGCGTCCAGGACCTGGGCGACGTACCAAGCGCCGTAGTTCGCGGGCCAGTTGGGGTGCTCGGTGAAGGCCTCGGGGGCGACGATCCAGGAGATCTTCGGCAGCTTGCCGCCCTTGACGTCGGCCTTCAGCTGGTCGAAGAAGCCCTCGCCCTTGCGTGCGTCGGTGCCGGTGCGGGCCTTGTCGTAAAGCGGGTCGCCGGGCTGGGCGTTCTGGAACTGCTTGAAGTACAGGAGCGAGTTGTCGCCGTAGTTGCCGCGGTAGGCATCCTGGATCCAGCCCCAACTCCCGTTCGCGTCAAGGCCGTCGCCGACGTCCTGGTAGATCTTCCAGGAGACGCCGGCCTTTTCGAGACGCTCGGGGTACGTCGTCCAGCTGTAGCCGGCCTCGTCGTTGCCGAGGACGGGGCCGCCGCCGGTGCCGTCGTTGCCGGTGTAACCCGTCCACATGTAGTAGCGGTTCGGGTCGGTGGAGCCGATGAACGAGCAGTGGTACGCGTCGCAGATGGTGAAGGAGTCGGCGAGCGCGTAGTGGAACGGGATGTCCTCGCGGGTCAGGTACGCCATCGTCGTGGAGCCCTTGGACGGCACCCACTTGTCGTACTTGCCGCCGTCGAACGCGGCGTGCCCGTCGTTCCAGCCGTGCGGGAGGTCCTGGATGAACTGCAGGCCCAGGTCGTCGGCCTCGGGGCGGAACGGGAGGATGTCCTTCGTGCCGTCCGACTGGTACCAGACCGGTTTCCCGTCCTGCCGGGTCACGGCCGGACGCGGGTCGCCGAAGCCCCGGACGCCTCTGAGCGAGCCGAAGTAGTGGTCGAAGGACCGGTTCTCCTGCATCAGGACGACGATGTGCTCGACGTCCTCGATGCTCCCGGAACGGTGGTTCGCCGGGAGCGCGGCGGCACGCTCGATGCTGTTCGACAGTGCCGTGAAGGCCGTGGTGGCACCCGCGAGTTGGAGAAAGCGACGCCGATTGACTTCGGACATGGGTGAGGCACCTCTCATCCTGACGCGCGGCCGGCCGGAACATGGCGAAATGCGCGCGGTGCGAGTGTTCCAAGAGCAACAAACGTCAGGGAAGGGTCTGGTGGCACCCAGGTGAAAGTCGCCCGTACGTGCGGGGGCGGCTCGGCACGCCGACCTCGTCACGTTGTCGCTAGGGCTTCGGTGGGCGTGAGTCGGGAGGCCCGGATGAGAGGTGGACGCCGGCGGCCATGCCGATGAGGACGGCGCCGGCGAGGCCGCCGAGGCAGGACGGGGCGATGGACTCGGTGAGGAACTGGCCGCGGATCTGGTCCTTGTCGGCGCCCAGGGCGCGGCGCAGGCCGATCTCACGGCGGCGTTCGAGGACGGAGACGACCATGGTGTTGGCCACGCCGATCCCGCCCACGAGCAGGGCGACGCCGGCCAGGCCGAGGAAGAGGGCGGAGAAGGTGGTCCGGGTGGCGCGCTTGGCGGCCAACGCGTCGGAGGGGCGGCTGACTTGGGCCATGCCGGGGAGTTCGGGAGAGATGGTGGGGGCGAGGACGTTGCGGACGGCGTCGATGCCGTCCTCTCTGGCCTTGACGTAGATCACCGTGGGGTGGCCGGTGAAGTTGAGCCGGGTGCGGGCCGCGTCCCAGCCGACCATCACCGAGCGGTCGATGTCCGTCCGGCGATCCCGTACGACTACGGCAGGTCATCGGCAACCCGGTGTCCAATGCGATACGGCACACCCCGCCCGGCGGCAGCGTCACCCTCCGCGCCCACCGGGCCGGGGACCACGTCACGATCGAGGTCGCCGACACCGGCACCGGCATCCCCGCCGAGGACCTGCCCCGGGTCTTCGACCGTTTCTGGCGTGCCGAGAAGTCACGGAGTCGGCGCACCGGCGGCAGCGGTCTGGGCCTCGCCATCGTGCGAAGGCTGACCGAGGCGCACGGCGGGACGGTGACGGTGACCAGCACGGTCGGCGCCGGCACGGTCTTCACCGTCCGCCTCCCCGTGTGAACCTCTCTCAGCTCACGGCGTCCGGCGGCGGCAACCGCATGCCCGCGAGGTCCGCCGGGACCGGGGTGTCCGGGCGGAAGAACGGTTCCGAGGGACCGTCCTGGGCGTTGGCGGGGGCGTCCGTGAGCCGGAACCGGTCGCGCAGCCGGCCGTAGAAATCCGTCGGGCGCAGGCGGACGAGGCGGACCCGCTGGGGGGCGCGGAAGACGCCGATCCAGTCGCCGGGGTCCAGGACGCCGCGGAGTTGGCCGTCGACGGTGACGATGGCCTGGCCGGAGTGGGGCAGGACGCGCAGGCCGACCGGTTCGTCGGGGGCGGCGACCACGCTGCGGTTGAACGTCATGTGCGGGGCGATGGGCGTGAAGACGACGGCGTCCATGTGGGGCGAGAGGACGGGTCCGCCGGCGGCGAAGCTGTAGGCCGTGGAGCCGGTGGGAGTGGCGACGGCGAGCGCGTCGGCGGAGTAGGTCGCCAGCAGTCGTCCGGCCAGGTAGACGCCGACGCCGACCTGCCGGTCGCGGGCGAGTTTCTCCAGGACGATGTCGTTGAGCGCGGTGACGTCCAGCGCGCAGCCCCAGCCGCCGCCTTCCGTGGTCTCGGGCCGGACCTGCGGCGGCGGCAGGGCGGGACCGCGGCCGTAGCGCAGCAGGGCCTCCATCTCCTCGGGGATGTCCAGCGGGCGGGAGGCGCGCATGGTCAGTGTCATGCGCTCCTCCACGATGGCCCGCCCTTCGTGCACGGCGTCGAGGGCGTCGCCGATGTCGCAGGCGGGGACCTCGGTGAGGAAGCCGACCTTGCCGAGGTCGACGCCGAGGACGTCGGCGTCGCTCTTGACGGCGATGCGGGCGCCGCGCAGGAAGGTGCCGTCGCCGCCGAGGGTGACGACGAGGTCGGGGTTGCCCGCGGCCTCGGCCTCCTCGCGTCCGGCCCGGCGGTGGTGGTCCTTGGCCCACACGTCGATCTCCGTGCAGCGGACGTCGTGCGCCTTGCTCCAGGCGTGCACGGCGGCCGCCGCGTCCCGGGCGGTCTCGCGTCCCTGGTGGACGACGAGGCCGATACGACGTACGGGCATGGGGTCCTCCGTGGAGTGCGGTGAGGAGTCAGGGGGTGCGGAGTTCGGCGGCCGGTGCGGGGCGTTCGTCGGGCGGGACCAGGCTGATCACGATCTTCCCGCGCGTGTGGCGTCGCTGCACCTGCCGGTAGGCCTCCTGGACCTGTTCCAGCGGATACACCTCGCTGATGGGGACGGTGAGCAGCCCCTTGGAGACCAGTTCGGCCAGTTCGGCGACGAGTTGAGGGGTGAAGACGTCCTCCTGGGCCCTGCTGCGCACGCCGTAGCGGGCTACGGCCCGGCCGTCGGCGAGGGTGTTGATGCGCTGCGGGGCCACGCCCAGCTCGATGGCGATGTCGACGTTGCCCTGGCCGAAGGTGTCGATGAACGCGTCGATCCCGTCGGGCGCCGCGGCCTTCAGCCGGTCGGCCAGGCCTGGGCCGTGCTCGACGGGGAGGACTCCGAGCGAGCGCAGGAAGTCGGCGTTGTGCGGTCCGGCGGTGCCGATGACCGTCGCGCCCCGCAGCCGCGCCAGCTGCACGGCGAGGGAACCGACTCCACCGGCCGCGCCGGACACCACGACGGTGTCCCCGGCGGCCGGCTCCACGGCGTCGACGGCGGCCCACGCCGTCACCCCGACCGCGGACAGGGGCGCGGCGGCTTCCCAGCTGATGTCGGCGGGCTTGGGGGCGAGGAGGTCGGCGGGCGAGACGACGTAGTCGGCCTGCGCCGCCCGGGGCAGGTAGCCGATGACCTCGTCGCCGACGGCGAACCCGGCCACACCGTCGCCGAGTTCGGCGACCCAACCGGCGAAGTCGTTGCCCTGTCCTTCGGGGAACACGGCCGGCCACATGTCCGCGAAGACGCCCTGCCGGATGCCGGCCTCGCCGGGATTGACCCCGGCGACGACGACCCGGACGAGCACGTCCCCGGGGCCAGCCTCGGGTCGCGGCACCTCGACGACCTCCAGCACCTCCGGGCCGCCGTAGCGCGAGAACTTCACTGCTCGGGGCATGGTCGAGTCTCCGGTGTCCGGGGGATCCGCTGGCCTACAGAAGGTACTGCCACTTGGTCATGCGGTCCTGGAGATCGACGGTCGGGCCGTCGAGCGTGAAGGTGCCGTCGCCGCGGTGGTGGAACAGGCGCGGGGAGGGCTGTGAAGGGTCGGTCCACGCCCGGACCGGCTCCAGGAGGAACAGGCTGTAGGGGGCGACGAGGCTGGTGTCGGCGACCCTGCACTCGATGTTGGCGAAGCACTCCGCGACGAGCGGCGCCTGGACCTGCTCGGCGTCCACGGCGGTCAGGTCGAACTCGTCGAACTTGTCGACGTCGGTTCCGGAGCAGTTGCCGATGTCGACGACGGTGGCGGCCATGTCCGCCGTCGGGACGGAGACGACGCACTCGCCGGTCTCGACGAGGGCTTCGTAGCTGTGGTCCCAGGGGCCGATGGTGCACGCGATCAGCGGCGGGGCGTGGCGCACCATCATGTTGAACCCGTTGGTCATCACGTTCGGCACGCCTCGGTGCCTGGTGGTGACCAGGATGACGGGGCCGGGTTCGATCAGCCGGTGAACCTGGTCCAGGGGGTGGGGCTGAAGGTCCTTCACGGTGATCATGTCCGCTCCTGACGCCGTGCGAAGCGCGTCCCGGCGGCGGGGCCGGTGCGCTGTCTGTCCTTTCGAGTCTCGGCAGACGGCGCGCCGGTATGAAGGCCGTGGTTTTCCTGGGTGCGGGAGGACCAGCCTCGGCCCCGGGTCAGGTGTTCGCGTTCGTCTGGGCCTGCTTCGGCTCGGTGGCCATCACCCTGAGCGTCTCGAAGGCGGCCGCGGTGGGGCCGGCCGGTTCGGCTTGGTAGACGACGAGTTGCTGATGCGGGGCGCCGTTGACCGTGAAGGCGGCGAAGGCGATGTGCAGGTCGCCCACGTGCGGGTGCTTGAGGTGCTTGCCTTCCTGGGACTTGCTCTTGACGTCGTGCAGCCGCCAGATCCCGGCGAACTCCTCGCTGTCCGCGGACAGTTCCTCAACCACCTCGGCGATACGGGCCGATTCGGGATCGTGGCCGTAGGCGGCCCGGAGTTCGGCGACGCAGGAATGCGCGGCCCTTTCCCATTCCTGGTAGAACTCCCGCCCCGCCGGGTCGACGAACACGTTGCGGGCGAGGTTGTCGAACGCGTCGAACCCGCTGTGCAGCGCCGTGGCAAGGGAGTTGGCCGCGAGAATGTCGAGCGCCGGGCCGAGGACGAACGCCGGGGTGTGCTCCCAGCCGTCCATCAGCTGCAGCAACTGCGGGCTGACATCCGCCTCACCTCCGTCGTGCGGACGTTGCGAGGGCGTGAGGCAGAGCCGGTTGAGATGGTCGGCGGACTCCGCGTCCAGCTTCAACGCCTGCGCCACGGCCTCCAGGACCTGCGGGGACGGGCTGTTCTCGCGCCCCTGCTCCAGCCTGATGTAGTAGTCGGAGCTGACTCCGGCGAGCAGCGCGACTTCCTCCCTGCGCAGTCCCGGCACCCGGCGTCGGCCGTACTCCGGCAGACCGACGTCCTGGGGCTTGAGGGCCTCGCGGCGGGCCCGGAGGAAATCACCCAAAGGGGTCCCATTGCTCATGCGGCAAGACTAGATGCTTTTCGAACGTTGAGAAGGGCCGCTCGTGCACAAACGCACCAGGTTCCACACCCCTCACACAGAGTGATTCGCCACTCGGGGATTCGCTCGAAGACCCGCCCGAAGACCTGCCCGTAGTTCCTCCGCGCCAGCCCGGGAGCCGTAATCCTGGGTGCAACGCACCCACCGTCGGCAGAACTTCTCCGGGCGTTTCCCGCCTAGCCTCGACGGTATGCACAACGACACGCGCCCCGATCCGGTTGAAGGGCTGGGTCAGTTCCTCCGCTCCCGCCGGGAGCGCGTCAGCCCCGCCGACGTGGGGCTGGCCGGCAACGGCCGCCGGCGGGTGCCCGGACTGCGCCGCGACGAGGTCGCCGCGCTCGCCGGGGTCAGCCCGAGCTACTACGGCAGACTTGAGCAGGGCCGTGAACTCAGGCCGTCGGTACGGGTGTTGGAGGCCATGGCCCGGGTGCTGCGGCTGGCGGAGGAGGACCGGCTGGAGCTGTTCCGGCTGGCGCGGCCCACGGGCCGTCGTACGAAGTCGCCCTCCCGCGTCGAGCGGGTGCGCCCGCATCTGCGGCAGCTGATCGAGAGCTGGACCAGGACCCCGGCCTTCATCATCGGCCACGCCCAGGACCTGCTGGCGACCAACGCCCTCACCGACGCCCTTTACCGCGACTTCACCCAGCACGACAACGTGCTGCGCATGCTCTTCCTGGACCCCGCGGCGAAGACGTTCTACCGGAACCCGGAGCGGGCGAAGAACCGTGCGGTCGCCGATCTCCAGCAGTCCGCCGCGAGCACGCCCGAGGATCCCCGCACCCTGGAGCTCGTCGGCGAACTGTCCGTGCGCAGCCCCGAGTTCCGCTCGCTGTGGGCCCGCGAGTACACCCGGGTCCCGCCCTACGAGGTGAAGCAGATGCGTCATTCCGTGGTGGGGGACCTGGAGTTGAGGCACGAGGCCCTCACCATCCGCAGCGCGCCCGGGCAGCAGCTCATCATCCTGCAGGCGGAGCCGGACTCCCCCTCGGCGGACGGTCTGGCCCTGCTGGGTTCGCTCAGCGCCCCCGAGGTACCGCACCAGCAGAATCCGGCGCGGGGCTCCCAGTAAAAGCCGGGATCACCGGGAGCGCGGAGATCTCGGAATTACGGCGCTTACCCGGAATTCTGCTCGACCGCTCCCAGTATTCGGTCCAGGAAATCGCCGAAAAGGCGCACCTCGTCCGGTGTCAGCGGGTCGAAGAAAATCTGCCGCACGTTTTCCACATGGGTGGGCGCGGCGGCCTCGATCGCTTCCCGGCCCTTTTCCGTGAGCCGCACCATCGAGCCGCGGGCGTCGTCGGCGCAGGCCTCGCGCGTGACGAGCCCGCGCTTCTCCATGCGGCTGATCTGATGGGACAGCCGGCTGCGCTCCCAGTCGACCTCGGCGCCGAGTTCCCGCGCGCGCAGCACGCCGTCGGCGGACTCGGACAGGGGTGCCAGGAGCGCGTAGTCGGCCGCCGAGAGACCCGAATCTCGCTGCAACTGCTGGTCCTGGGCCCGTTGCAGCTCGCGCCGCACCCTCCGGTACTTCGCCCAGACCTCGGCCTGGTCGGGGGTGAGCCATCGGGGTTCGGACATGATCTCACCGTACCAGCTTGTTGACATGTCACCGACTTCGCCGGTCACCACCCGATCCTGGGTGTGGGGCTCCCAGGAAAACCGCTGCCTTCATAGCTCCGCCACGGAGGGACAGACTCGTTCTCGTCAACAAGAATTCCCCCACAAGGGGAAGCGACGAAAGAGGTTTTCCCCATGGCTACGTGGTTTGTCACCGGCGCCTCCCGCGGAATCGGCGCGGAAATCGCCCGGGCCGCGCTGGCAGGCGGTAACAATGTCGTGGTCGCCGTACGGAATCCGGAGCGGGTGCCCGACGACCTGAAGAAGTCCGACAACGTCTTCGCGGTCGCCCTGGACGTCACGGACAACAACACCATCCCGCAGGCGGTCGAGGCCGCGGTGGAGCGCTTCGGCGGTATCGACGTCCTGGTGAACAACGCCGGCCGCGGGCTGCTCGGCGCGCTGGAGGAGATCACCGACGCGGAGGCGCGGTCGCTGTTCGACCTCAACGTCTTCGGCCTGATCAACGTCACCCGCGCCGTCCTGCCCGTGATGCGCGAGCAGGGCTCGGGCAAGCTCGTGCACATCGGTTCCCGCTCGGGCTTCGAGGGCGAGCCCGGTGTCAGCCTGTACTCCGCGTCGAAGTTCGCGGTCGCCGGCATCAGCGAGGCGCTCTCCGCCGAGATGGCGCCGTTCGGGATCCAGTCGATGGTGGTCGAACCGGGCGTGTTCCGCACCGACTTCCTCGACTCCAGCTCGCTCTCGGTCGCCGCGAACCGTATCGCCGACTACGACGACACCCCCGCCCACGTGACGCTCGACTGGATCGACCGGGCCAACCACGCGCAGCTCGGTGACCCCGTCCTGGGCGCGGCGCTCATCGTCGAGGTCACCGGCACCGAGAAGCTGCCCACGCATCTCTACCTCGGCCGCGACACCCTGGAGCGGCTGGAGGTCAAGTACCAGCAGGTGCAGGACGATCTGGCCCCGTGGCGCGAGAAGTCCGCGGCCACCGGGCACGACGACGACGCCTGACGCACAACAGGCGTCCGAGTCCGAGTCCGACGAGTTCGGGCGCCCGAGCCGGCCGCTTCCTGACACACCTGCCATACCTGACACACCGTCAAACACCCTTCCCATCAGAGAGATTGAGGTTTTGTGATGTCTGCTGCCGCCCTGCTCACCGGTACCCCCCTCTCCGGCCGTGTCGCCGTCGTCTCCGGCGCCTCCAGCGGTATGGGTGCCGTCACCGCCGAACGGCTCGCCGAACTCGGCGCCACCGTGGTCGTGTTGGCCCGCCGCAAGGAGCGGCTGGAAGGTGTGGTCAAGAACATCGAGGCCGCCGGCGGCACCGCGTTCGCCCTGGCCGTCGACGTCACGGACCGCGCCGCCGTCCAGACCGCCGCCGACCAGGTCGCCGAGCGCTTCGGCAAGGCCGACCTGGTGTTCAACAACGCCGGTGTCCAACTCATCTCCGGTATCGAGGAGTTGAGGGTCGACGACTGGCAACGCCAGATCGACCTCAACATCAGCGGGCTGATGAACGTGATCGCCGCGTTCCTCCCCCACCTGACGGAGTCCGCCGCCGCGGGCAAGCCGGCCGACCTGATCAACACCTCGTCGATCGCGGCCACCCGCATCCTGACGAAGTTCTCGATCTACTCCGGCACCAAGGCGTACATCAGCCACCTCACCCGGCTGCTCCGCGTGGAACTCGGGCCGAAGATGGTCCGCGTCGCCACCATCGAGCCCGGCATGGTCGACACCGAGCTCCCCGACCACGTCACGGACGTCGACGCGTCCAAGCTGATGGCCGACCTCATCAGCGACATCGACGTCCTCCAGAGCGCCGACATCGCCGAGACCGTCGCCTTCATGGCCGCCGTACCGCGCCACGTCAACCTCACCGAGATCACCATCCTGCCCACCGCGCAGGCCATCTGAGATCCGCCCCACCCCCATCCCGTCAGGGCGGGGGAGGAACAGCCGAGCGCTTTTCCTCCCCCGTCCTGGTGACATTGGTTGACACGACAACATCAGTGATGTCTTGTTGATACGTCAACGAGGACGTGAAAACCCAGGCAGGCCGGAGGCCGACATGAACATCACGGTGATCGGACGAGGACACGTCGGCGGCGGCCTGGCCCGCCTGTGGGAGAAGGCCGGGCACGAGGTCAGGACGCTGGGCCGCGACGGCGGCGACGCCTCGGACGCCGAGGTGGTGGTCGTGGCCGTCCCCGGCAACCTGATCGCCGAGGCGCTGCGGGGCGTGACCGGGCTGAACGGCCAGGTCACCATCGACGCGACCAACCTCTACTCGGAGCGCGACACCGCGTTCCCCTCGCTCGCGCACCAGGTCAAGTCGATCGTCGGCGGCCCCACCGCGAAGTCGTTCAACACGGTGTTCGCCTCCGCGTACGAGCAGATCGGCACCCAGCGGGTGACCCCGAGCAACTTCTACGCCGCCGAACCGGCCGCGAAGGACATCACCGCACGGCTCATCACCGACGCCGGCTTCGACCCGCTCTACGTCGGTGACCTCGACCCGGGTGCGCGCCTGCTGGAGGACAGCTCGGGCCTGACCCGCGCGCTGGCCGGGCAGATCGGGGGCCCGTTCTTCTACCGGTACGGGCGGCCCGGGGAGCTGTAAGTACGGGGCGGGCGGGGGCAGTTCAGGGCGTCGAGCGCGCCGACCCGGGGTCAGTGGCCGCCGGACGCCGCGGCAAGGTCACGCAGCCCACGGGGGCTCCCCCGGCCCTTCCGTCAAGGCTTCGCCGGGCCCACCGCCCGCCGCTCAGGCCTTCTTGACCTTGTCGCGACGTCAGGGTTTCCACTGACCTCATGCCAATCGGCGAGATCACCGCCCTCATCGGGATCACCCCTCGGACCGTGCGGCACTACCACCATCTCGGGCTGCTGCCCGAACCCGTACGGCGGAGCAACGGCTACCGCGAGTACGGCATCCGGGACGCCGCCCTGCTCGCCCGGATCCGGCGCCCGACCGAGCTGGGCCTCGGTCTCGACGAGGTGCGCGACGTCCTCTCGGACGACGAGGGCCGCGAACTGGTGGAATTCCTCCAGGAGTTGGACGAGGACCTCGGACGGCAGGAAGCGGTCGTCCGGGAGCGACGCGAGCGGCTCGCCGTACTGCTGGCCGAGGCACGGGGCGGGCGGGCGGGCGGCCGGCCGCCGAAGCGCCTCTGTCGCCGCAGCTCACCGCGCTGCCGGCGGGCCTCGGCGAGGCCGCCACGGTGTGCGGCCTCACGTTCGTGTGTGTGGCCGGGACGGTCGCCCTGTCGTTCCTGCTCGCCAGGTGGCCCGTCGCCCACGCCGTCTTCCTGGTCGTCGATGTCTACACCGTGCTGTTCGTCCTCGGTATGCACGCCGCCGTCACCCAGCCGCACGTCCTGGCCGGGGGTGTCCTGCGCGTCCGGCAGGCGGCCCGTGTCGACATCCGTGTGCCCGTCGGCCTGATCGCCTCCGTCCGGCGCGAGTCGCTGTTCACCCACACGAAGAAGGACGGCGAGCTGAACCTGCCCATCGGCTCCCAGACCTCCCTCACTCTCGAACTCACCGAACCGGTCAACGCGCCGAAGCTCCTCGGCACGCCCCGCCTCGTACGCGTGATCAAGCTGCACGCCGACGATCCGAAGTCCCTCTACGACGCGGTCATCCGGGCACGAACCGCACTCGCCCCCGCACCTCAGGACGCCGACTGAATATCCCCCTGCGTGGACGCCGCGATCGTGTCCCGGTGGGCGAAGTCGCCCGGGGGGATGCCGGGATGGTGGCCGAGCGGGGTCGACGGGGCCGTGACCGAGGGGCCGAGGGTGAGGCGGGAGACGATGCGGTAGCGGTCGCCCCGGTAGATCGAGTGGACGTATTCGACGGGCCGGCCCGTCGTGTCCGAGGTGAGGCGTTCGAAGAGCAGGGCCGGGGAGAGTTCGGGGACGTCGAGGAGTTCGGCCTCGGCTCGGGTGACGACGGTCGGCTCGATCGCCTGGACCGCCTCCTGGACGTGCACGCCGTGCTGTTCCCGCAGGTGTTCGTACAGGTCGCCGGCCTCCAACTCCCGTGCGGACAGGGTCGGGACCAGGTCGGCCCGGATGTGCAGGTGCTCGATGGCCATCGGGGCGCCGTCGACCAGGCGCAGCCGGGCCACGTACACGATCTCGGCGGCGGGCGAGAGGCGCAGCCGACGGCCCACACGGGCGCCGGCCGGGATAGTGGTGAACTCCAGCAGGCGGCTCGTCCAGGCGCCGGAGGCCTGGGGTGCCGTCATGGTCTGTTCGCCGGAGACGAGTTCCTGGGTGATCTTCTCGGGTGCCACGAACATGCCGCGCCCGTGTTCCCGTATCAGCAGCCCCGCGGCGACGAGTTCGTCGACCGCCGCGCGCAAGGTCGGGCGGGACACGCCGAGTTGGACACAGAGGACGCGCTCGGAGGGGATCGCGTCCCCCGGGTGGCGCGACTCGACGAGGTCGAGGATGAAGTCGCGGACTCGCTCCCGTTTGAGCACCGCGCCTGGCGCGTCGGCCTTCATGTCGCACTCCTCATGCGCGGAGTCCCTGGTTGGCCACTTGACCAGTTGACCAACGGTAGCCCGCAATCGCCCTGTTGACCCGGGCAGTGTAACCACCACCGGGTGGTGATCCTTCGGTTCCTGACCGCCCGGCACGCCAAGTCCCCTTGCGGCAAGAGGGGTTGACGCCCGCATTGGTCTATGCCACCTTCATCCCCACATCGACAGGTGAGCTGTCCAGTGGACTTCACTGGTCAGGTGGTCAGTTCATGTCCTCCAGAGGTGAACCGTGAAGCTCCGCTTCTTCGCCGGCGTCTCCGTGCTCGTGATGACCGCCGGACTGAGTGCGTGCAGTAGCTCCTCCGATTCCGCCGGCACCGGCTCCGGCGGGAGCGGCACCATCGACGTGTGGCTGATGCGCGACAGCGTGTCGGCCCGGTTCCAGAACGAGTTCGTCAAGGGCTTCGAGGCCGCCCACCCGGACATCAAGGTCAAGGTGCAGATCCAGGAGTGGGACGGGATCGGCGAGAAGGTCACGGCCGCCCTCGCCAGCAACGACGCACCGGACGTCATCGAGACCGGCAACACCCAGGTCGCCCAGTACGCGCAGAGCGGGGGGCTGCTCGACCTCAGCGACAAGGTGGACGACCTCGGCGGCAGGACCTGGCTCAAGGGCCTCGCCGAGCCGGGCGCCTACGACGGCAAGCAGTACGGCATTCCGTACTACGCCGCCAACCGCGTCGTCATCTACCGCACCGACCTCTTCAAGCAGGCCGGCATCGACGCGTCGACGATCAAGACCCGCGACCAGTGGATCGCCGCCACCAGAAAGCTCGACTCCGGTGACACACAGGGCATTTACCTGCCCGGCCAGAGTTGGTACACCCTCGCGGGCTTCGTCTGGGACGAGGGCGGCGACCTCGCCACCCAGTCCGGCGGCAAGTGGAAGGGCACGCTGGACACCCCCGAGGCGATCAGCGGCATGCGGTTCTACGAGAAGCTCCAGGCCCTCGGCAAGGGCCCGAAGGACTCCGACGAGGCCAACCCGCCGCAGGCCGATGTCATGGCCAAGGGGAAGGTCGCCCAGGTCATCTCAACTCCCGGCGGCGCCAACGTCGTTGTCGAGGACAACCCGGCGCTGAAGGGCAAGCTCGGCTTCTTCCCGATCCCGGGCCGGACCGCCGCCACCCCCGGCGCGGTCTTCACGGGCGGCTCCGACCTGGTCATCCCCACGGCGTCCACCAAGCAGGGCGCGGCCTACACCTTCGTCAAGGAACTCACCGGCGACGCCTGGCAGAAGAAGCTCTCGCTCGCCATGAGCTACGTCCCGAACAAGACGACGCTGGCCTCCGCGGTCGCCTCCGACCCCGGCGCGGCTGCGATGGCGGTCGGCGCCGCCGTGGGCCACGCGACGCCCAACACCCCGGGCTGGGCGGCCGTAGAGGCGAAGAACCCGATCAAGGACTACATGACGGCCGTCCTCACCGGAGGCGACATCCAGAAGAAGGCCGCCACCGCGTCCGACGCCATCACCGCGGCGATGAACTCCGGTTCCTGAGCCGTCCGTTCCCTCATCGGAAGGAGGAACGCCGTGTCGGCCGTCCGAGAAGAGACCGCCCCACGTCCCCCGCTCGGCACCGGACCCTCCCGGCGCTCCCCCGGCCCGGGTCCGCGCCGCCCGGCACGGACCGTCGGCCGCGGGTTCTGGCCGTACGTCCTGATCGCGCCCGCCGTTCTCGGCACGCTCTATCTGCTCGTGTATCCGTTGGTCCGTGCCGTGGTGATCTCGATGCAGGACTTCGGACTGCGTCAACTCATCGTGGGGCACGCGCGGTTCGTCGGGTTCAAGAACTACGGGACGCTGCTGGGCGACCGTCACTTCTGGGAGGTCGTGCGGCGCACGTTCCTCTTCATGGGGATCAACGTCGTCCTGATCATGACGTTGTCGACGCTGGTCGCGCTGATGGTCGAGCGGCTCGGCCGGTTCGGACGGACCGCGGTGCTCAGTGCGCTCGTGCTGACCTGGGCGATGCCGGTGATCTCGGCGACGACGGTCTTCCAGTGGCTGTTCCACTCGGAGTTCGGCATCGTCAACTCGGTACTGACGGGGCTGGGGTTCGAGTCCTTCGACCGCTATCCCTGGTTCGCGCACGGGCCGGCCGCGTTCGCCATCGTGGTCGTCCTCGTGGTGTGGCAGTCGGTGCCGTTCGCGGCGATCACCCTGTACTCGGCGCTCACCACCGTCCCCGCCGAGCTGTACGAGTCGGCGCGCCTCGACGGGGCGTCGGGGCCACGCATCTTCCGGTCCATCACCTTCCCGATGGTCCGGCCGATCTTCCTGCTGGTGTTCTCGCTCGAAGTGATCTGGACGTTCAAGGCGTTCGTGCAGATCTGGGTGATGACCAACGGCGGGCCCGGCGACGCCACCACGATCCTGCCCGTGTACGCGGTACAGACCGCCCTGTCGAGCCAGCGCTACGACCTCGGTTCGGCGGCCTCGATGGTCACCGTGGTCCTGATGTCGGGCGTCCTCGTCTTCTACTTCCGCCAGATGTTCCGCCAGGAGGACGAGCTCGCATGAGCACGACCCGGCCCCGCATCCGCCGTCTGCCCCTCAACATCGCCGCCGTCGTCACGGTCGTGGTCTGTCTGTTCCCGGTGTACTGGATGGTCGCGACCGCGTTCACCCCGACCCGGGACATCCAGTCCGACAACCCCCGTATCGTGCCGGAGAGTTGGACCCTCGACCACTTCCGTACCGCGGTCGGCGCCGCCGGTTTCGGTCTGTTCTGGCGCAACAGTCTCCTCGTCACGCTGAGCGCCGTCCTGCTAGCCCTCGTCATCGCGCTCGGCGCGGCCTACGCGGTCGCCCGGATGAAGTGGAAGGGGCGCCGGCAGTTCATGCTGATGGTGTTCATCGCGCAGATGGCGCCCTGGGAGTCACTGATCATCCCGGTGTACATCATCTCCCGGGACACCGACATGCTGGACCGGCTGCCGACTCTGACGCTCGTCTACTTCATGATGACGCTGCCGTTCACGATCATCGTGCTGCGCGGCTTCATCGGCACAATTCCAGCGGAGTTGGAGGAGTCCGCGCAGGTCGACGGCTGCACCCGGTTCGGCGCGTTCCGGCGGGTGGCGTTCCCGCTCCTTGCACCGGGCCTGATGGCGACCTCGCTGTTCGGCTACATCACGGCGTGGAACGAGTTCACGTACGCCAACTTCCTGATCATCAAGCAGCAGGACCACCGCACGCTGCCGGTGTGGCTGTCCTCCTTCCAGAACGTCTTCGGCACCGACTGGGGCGCCACCATGGCCGCCTCAACTCTCTTCGCCGCGCCCGCACTCGTGGTGTTCCTGCTGCTCCAGCGCCATGTCACCTCCGGCTTCGCGGCCGGCGCGGTCAAGGGCTGAGCCGCCGCACCGCCTCCCCCACACGCCCCCGTCCCGGAGACGATCCATGCCCGCACAGCGTTCCGTGCTCTCCCTCGTCCCCCGCCCCACCAAGTCCGCAGCCCGGCCGGGGCAGTTCACGCTCGACGCCGACACCGCCCTGCACATCGGCGCGGGCGCCGAACCTGCCGCGGACCTGCTGCGCACCCTGCTCGCCCCCGCCACCGGACTGCCTCTACCGGCCTCCGCCGAGGGGCAGTTGACCCTCACCCTCGACCCCGGTCTTGCCGGTCTCGGCGAGGAGGGATACGGACTCACCGTCGCCCCGCACGCCGTACTCCTGCGCGCCGCACACCTCACCGGGCTGCTGCGCGGTATCCAGACGATCCGTCAACTCCTGCCCCCGCAGGCCCTGTCGGAGTCTCCGCAGCGCGATACGGAGTGGCTGCTGCCGTGCGTCGAGATCACCGACCTCCCCCGTCATCCCTGGCGCGGCGCGATGCTGGACGTGGCCCGGCACTTCCAGCCCGTCTCCTATCTGCGCCGGTACGTCGACCTGTTGGCGCTGCACAAGATCGGCGTGTTCCATCTGCATCTCACGGACGACCAGGGCTGGCGCATGCCGGTGTCCGCCTACCCGAAGCTCACCGAGATCGGCGGCCACCGCGCCGAGTCCCAACTGGGCCCCGCCGGGAGCGACTTGTATGACGGCGTCCCGCACGGCGGCTCGTACACGAGGGCCGAACTCGCGGACCTGGTCAGCTACGCGGCCGCTCGCGGCGTCACCGTCATGCCGGAGATAGAGATGCCCGGGCATGTGCGCGCCGCCCTCGCCGCCTATCCCGAGCTGGGCAACAACCCGGAGCGCACCCTCGACGTCTGGACCCGCTGGGGCGTGTGCGACACCGTCCTCGGGGTCCACGACGAGGTGCTCGACTTCTGCCGCACCGTGCTCGACGAAGTCATGGACGTCTTCCCCTCGCCGTACATCCACGTCGGCGGCGAGGAGTGCCCCACCGCCGAGTGGACGCACAGTGTCGCCGCACGCGAACGGGCCCTGGCGCAGGGCCTGTCGAGTCCCGCGGCGCTGCACGGCTGGTTCCTCGGGCGGATCGGCGACTTCCTCGTGCGGCACGGGCGGCGACCGGTCGGCTGGGCCGAGACCGGTGCCGAACTGCCCCTGGACTTCGCGGTGATGACCTGGCGCGACTCCGCGCACACCCTGACGGCGGCCCGCCGCGGTCACCCCGTCGTGAGCGCCTATCACCGTGCCACCTATCTCGACTACGCCCAGTCCGAGGACCCGGGCGAGCCCGCTGCCCAGCCGGGAGGCGTCGTCGATCTGCGCGCCGTCCACGCCCACGACCCGGTGCCCGAGGACGCCGAACGGGGCGCTGCCGAGCGGGTGTTGGGGACCCAGGCGCAGTTGTGGACCGAGTTCGTCAGGACGCCCGAGCGCATCGAGTACCTCACCTACCCCCGCCTGTGCGCCCTCGCCGACCGTGCCTGGAGCGGCGCGACCGACTGGGCCGACTTCCGTTCCCGACTCGACGACCACACGGCCCGCCTCGACGCGCTGGGCGTCCCGTACCACCCCTGACCCGTCCCGTACCGGCACCCCCACGACCTGCCCCGCTTCGGCATCACCCCTGACCTGTCCCGTTCCGGAATCACCCCACCTTTCTGGAGAGGCACAACCATGAGATTCGCGAAGAACAGACTGCGCGCCGCCGCGTCCGCCGCCGTCGCGGTGGCCATGGGCGCCGCCGCGCTCACCGCCATGCCGTCCACCGCGAGCGCGGCGGGCGACGGGCTGAGCGTCCAGTACCGCACGAGCGCCTCGGGAGCCACCGCCGACCAGTCCGAGCCCTGGTTCAAGGTGAAGAACACCGGCTCCACGACTGTTCAGTTGGCGAGCGTCAAGCTCCGCTACTACTTCAAGGCCGACTCGGCGAGCGCGAGTTACCGCTTCGCGTGTTCCTGGGCCGTCAAGGGCTGCGCCAACGTCACGGGCACCTTCGGCACGCTCGCCAACCCGACGGCCACGGCGGACCGTTACCTGGAGATCGGCTTCACCTCCGGCGCGGGCACGCTCGCGCCGGGCGCCGACACCGGTGACATGCAGCTGCGCTTCTACCAGTCGACATGGCAGTCACTGATCCAGAGCGACGACTACTCCTTCGGCGCCTCGCAGACGTCCTACGCCGACTGGTCCAAGGTCACGGCACAGTTGGCCGGCAACACCCTGTGGGGTCAGGCGCCCGCGGGCAACGATCCGACGAACCCGCCCACCGACCCGCCGACCGACCCCCCGGCCACCGGCGCCACGCTGTTCGACGACTTCAACTACAGCGCCTACAACGACCCGAAGGTCGCGGCGCACGGCTGGAGCGTGCGCTCCACCTCCGGCGGTCCCGGTGTCTCCGGTGCCACGTGGGCGCCCGAGAACGTCACCTTCCCCAGCACGAGCGGCAACTCCGTCATGAACCTGGAGACGTCGACCGCGGGCACCGGCGAGAGCACCAAGCAGACCGAAGTCGTCACCAACACAAGGAAGTTCAAGAACGGCACCTACGCGGCCCGGGTCAAGTTCAACGACGCGCCCAAGTCAGGACCGGACGGTGACCACCTCGTCCAGACGTTCTTCACCATCAACGACCTCACGGCACCGATGGCGGACGACTACTCCGAGTACGACTTCGAGTACCTCCCCAACGGCGGCTGGGGCGAGACCTCCAACATCCTCTACACAACGTCCTGGGAGACCTACCAGGCCGACCCGTGGGTGGCGGTCAACCAGCACACCGAGGGCCGGCAGAGCTACAACGGCTGGCACGACCTGGTGCTGACCATCGACAACAGCTCCATCAAGTACTACATCGACGGCCAACTCTTCGGCACCCACGACGCCGCGTACCTCCCGGAGCGGCCGATGTCGATCAACTTCAACCAGTGGCTGATCGACTTCGGCGGCCTGACCAGCTCGACCTCGCGGTCCTACGACGAGCAGGTCGACTACGTCCTGCACGTCAAGGACCAGGTCCTCACGCCGGCGCAGGTGGCCGCCAAGGTCGCGGCGTACCGCGGCGCGGGCACCACGTTCGAGGACACCGTGCCCAGCAGTTGATCACTCGGGGCGGCAGGCCGCGCACTCGGCGTACGGCGTCCGAGCGTGCGGCCCACCGTCGCCTAAGCTCCGGGCCATGCGCGTAATGGTCTTGGAGGACGACCCCGAGCTGGGGCCCGTCGTCGCTGATCGACTGCGTGACGCGGGGTTCGCGGTGGACCTCGCGCGCACGCTGGCCGAGGCGGATCTCAAGCTCTCCGTCAATCGCTACGACTGTGTCGTGGCCGACCGCTCGGTCCCGGACGGCGACTCCCTCACGCTGCTCGCCGCACACCGCCGGGCGGGATCGGTGCTGCCCTTCCTGCTGCTGACGGCGCTGGACGCGGTCAGCGACCGGGTGGCCGGCTTCGAGCACGGTGCGGACGACTACCTGGTGAAGCCGTTCGCCTTCGCCGAACTGGTCGTACGGGTGAGGGCGTTGTGCCGCAGGGAGCAGCCCGCGCGGCCTTCCGTCCTGCGGGCGGGCGACCTCGAACTCGATCTGCCGCGGCGCCGGGTGACCCGGGCCGGGGTGCTGCTCAGCCTCTCGGCCAAGGAGTTCGCGGTACTCGAACTGCTGATGCTGCGCGCGGGCGAGGTGGTGACGCGCAGCGAGCTGATCGAGAGCTGCTGGGACGAGGCGAGCGAGCCGATGTCCAATGTGGTGGACGTCCTGATCGGCCAGTTGCGCAGACGGCTCGGACCGCCCGATCCGATCGCGACGGTGCGCGGTATGGGCTACCGCCTGGGCGGCGAGGCGTGAAGCGTCGCGACACGGCGTCCGCCCCGTCACCCGCCATGGCCCGACTCCGGCGCACCCGCCGGCTGATGACCCTCCTGTTCGCCTCGACGACCGCGGCCTGTCTCGTCGTACTCGCCGTGGTCGCCATCCGCATCGACTCCGCGTCCCGCCGCTCCGGCCTCGACCACGAGGTCGGCAGCCGCGCGGCGGGGCTGTCGCGGGCGGTCTGGTTCGACGCGGGGGTACTGCACCTGGAACCGTTGCGCGAGGACGAACTCGCCCAGGGCGCACAGGTGTTGGCGGTCCTGCAGACGGCACCCGGGAAGACTCCGTCGGTGCGGAACGTCGTACCCGGGCGTTCGTCGCTGCCCGACAGGGACCGGTTGGACGAGGTCTGGCGGAGCGTCCTGGACGAGCAGGAGACGGTCCTCGTCAGCGCTCCCGCGGCCGAGGGCGGGCGGCTGCGGTGGGCGGCGGCGCCGGTCTGGGACGGCGACCGGATCGGGGCGGCCGTACTGGTCGGCACGGAACTGGCGCGCAGCGAACGCGATCACGACCTCCTGGTGCGCTGGCTGGCCCTCGGCTGCACGGCACTGGTCTGCTGCGCGGCGGCCGTAGGACATCTGCTGTCCGGCCGGGCCATGCGGCCCGCGCTGCGCGGGCTGGGCCGGCAGGAGCAGTTCCTGGCCGAGGCGGCGCACGAACTGCGGACACCACTGGCGACGCTGCGGCTGGTGGTGGAGCGGGGCGGCTCGTCCGACGAGGCGCTACGGCTCGTGGACCGGCTGAGTCGGCTGGTGACCGGGCTGCTCGCCAGGGCGCGGCTGGAGTCGGGGGCGCGGCGGGTCGAGCTGGTGCCGCTGCGCCTGGACCAGTTGGTGGAGACCACGGTCGAGGAACTGCCGGACCACGACAGCGTGACGGTGACGTCCGAGCCGGTGGTGGTGCGCGGCGATCCGGACCTGCTGGCGCAGGCGGTACGGAACCTGGTGGAGAACGCCCAGCGGTACGGCGGCCCGGCCGGGTCGCCGGTGGAGGTCACCGTCACGCCGGGGCT
>NZ_JBHXME010000161.1:0-24807 GCF_042721125.1 Streptomyces sp. NPDC058469 | reverse complement strand
CCGGCTGTCGCCCACCCGGTCGCACTCCGCGAGGGTGCCGTCCAGCAGGACATAGTCGGGGGCGGCTTCGCGCAGGATCCGCAGGAGCCCGGGCGCGCGGTCGGCGAGCAGGTCGATGACGGCTGCCGTGTAGGCGTGGGCGGTGCCGACGGAGATGCCGAAGCCGGCTGCGAGTTGGGCGAGGGTGTCGTGGCGGCGCAGGTACACCAGGCCGACCAGCGCACGCTGGTGCGGCGGGAGTTTGCACCGTCGGTCACCCTCGCGGGTGACGATGAGCATGGTTACCCACTCGACCAGGGCGTGCGGCAGGTCGAGTGCGGCAGAATACGGAACCAACGCGGCTCCTGTGCCTGTGGGTTGAGACTTCGAACACCTCCCCCAACGGCACGGGAGCCTCGTGCGTTGCGCACCCTGTCGGCGTCACCCGATCGGTGGCCGAGCTGAAAACGCTCACTGAACACGGGCTCGGACGTCACGACAGCGAACGCCCACGGGCCTGCCCCATAGCCTCGCCCACCCGTGTTCGCCGCCTGCCGCCCGGCTAATGAAGCCGAGCTCAGGCCAGCTCCCGTTACAGAACGTCGCAGATCACCGGTTCTGAACAGCTTCTCAACTCATCGGCCACGCGCTGCTCATGCGGCTGTGGCTGTCGGGGTCGGGGCCTGTCCAGCAGCGAATCGCCTGACAGGCCCCGATGGCTGTTGGTCAGGGGCTGTCCTCGCCGCCTCCGGTGCCGCCGTTGGCCAGCCATTGTGCGTAGGCGATCGCGGCCAGGCGGGCCGAGAAAGCGTTGTCACGGGCGGTGGCGGTCGTGGCGGTGGCGGTGCCTGCCGCTGCGGTGAGACCCGAAGTCGGCGTGTACATCGCCTCGTTGAAGACCGACCCGCTGGGGGCCGAGGCAACGGCGAAGACGGGGTGTGCCGTTGCGCCGGAGAAGGACGTCGAGATGTAGTCGCCGACCATGGTGCCCTGCGTGGTGCTCGCCAGCCAGGAGTGGGTCATCGGACCGGCCAGCTGGGTCGGCGCCGTCCAGGTGCTGCCGCCGTTGGTCGAGGAGACGTATCCAACGTCCAACTGGCAGGTGGCGGCGGTGCAGTTGGCGACCGGGTGGTAGTAATACGCCAGCGCCAGGTGTGCGGTGGTGCCCGAGGTGGCCGGGTCGACGGCGAGGCCGGGGATGAAGTGGTCGACGGTGCTGGTCGTCGCGTCGATCGGGATGCGGGTCACCGACGACCAGGTGGTGCCGTTGGTGGTCGTCGCCATCACGATGTCGTTGGAGGTGCACGAGCCCCCGCTGGCACGGAATCGGCAGTCCTGCCAGACGACGTACACCTTGCCGGCTGCGTCGATCTCGGCGGACGGCAGCGGTCCGCTGCGCAGGCTCCCGCTCACGGTGAAGGTGCTGACGGTGGCGATGGTGGTGGTCGAGGTCCAGGTACTGCCGCCGTTGGTGGACCGGAAGGCGAGGACCGACGTCTCGGAGGCGTTGGAGGCCGGGACGATCACCGTGCCGTTGGGCTGGACGACGGGCTGGCCGCCGAGGCCGGTGGCGTTGTTGCCGGTGTTCTTCGAGGCGCCCCAGGTGAGACCGCCGTCGCTCGACGTGGTCATCTTCAGGCGGTCGCCGTCGCCGTTGTTGTCGTACTCGGTGTAGCAGTTGCCGTAGAAGGCGCTCGTGGCGGTGTTGTCGCAGACGATCCAGTTCTTGTCGAGGCTGGAGCCGGTCGCGGTGATGACGGGGTTGCTCCAGGTCAGTCCGCCGTCGGTGGAGCGGCTGGTGAAGACCTCGGGGACGGTGACGGACGAGGTGATGGGGATGGTGGAGATCAGCCAGGTGTTGTGCTTGGCGTCGTAGGCCACCGCCGGGTCGCTGACCCGCTGGAAGGTGCCGCCCGCCTGCGTGGTGATCCCGGGCAGGAAGCCCTTGGTCCAGGTGGCGCCGCCGTCGGTGGACGTGGAGAAGCCGACGTTGGAGGAGCCGCCGTCGTTGAAACGGCCGACCTGGAAGGCGGAGACGATCGTGGAACCGTACGAGAACGTGTCCGGCTCGACCTCCGTGGCGTGCTGGCTGGTGGAGTTGGTGTACGGGTCGGTGCTGATCTGGGTGAGGGCGGGCGCGGCGGTGGCGGTGCCGGTCGATACGACCAGCGCGCCGGCGGCCAGGGCGGCGGTCACCAGGCTGGGTCTGGCCAGGCGGCGGAGCAAGGATGCCAGGGACATGATCCGTTCCCTTTCCGAGACGGGACACGTCCGTCACCGGTGCGCTCTGCGGTGACCGCCGAGTAGGGCCCCGTACACGTCCGCGGGGTTGGGGCGGGAGAACCGGCCGAACCGAACACCGAGCAGAACGTGCGGGAGAGCGATCGCCACTATCCCGAGTCGGACATGGGCATGTCAATCAAGGATTGGTGCTTTTCTGGCGATCTAGGCTGCAGTTCCTCGCCGGCGGTTCCGCTCACCGACTACTGGGTCCGCAGGCATGACGCAAACCCAGCCACCGCGACATCAAGTACCAGTCTCTGTCCTTGATGTCGCGGTGCCGGCTACTGCGGTGATGGTGGCCAGTGGACGAGCCGGTGCGGTCCGGCTGCGGGCGGGATCGAGGCCCTCAAGGAGGGTGAGGTGGTAGTGGCGGGGCTGTACTGGGTGGTGGCCCGGAAGAGGCCGCTGTAGGCGTCGGTGGAGTTCTGCGGGGCATTGGTGTTGGTCTCGACGAGGATGGGGCGGACGCCGGGGCCGTCGCTGGTGAGGCCCTCCTAGTCGCCGAGGAAGTGGCCCCAGCCGGCGTAGGGGGCCTGGAGCCAGTCGAAGACGCGGGAGACGCGGCGTTCCGTCGGATGGTCCTCGCCGCCACGGGGGAAGGCCAGCAGCCAGGCGGCGGTGGGCAGGGTGGGCCGCGCTCAACGAGTTCCACGGGATGCACGTTCCGGCGCCGCTCCAGGTCGCTGATCACGTCGGGCAGGATTCTTCGCGGGACGCCCTGCTGAAGGAAGTTCTCGCGCTCACCAGGCTCAACTGGAACTCGGCCGCACTGGGCGGACTCCTGCCGATCACGATCAAGTTCTCTGGGCTGGTCGGCGAGATCATGAGGGAGATCCCTGCCGACCGGGAGCCGCTGCCTCAATTCAAGTTCCATATCTGAACGCACAGGTGTGGCCCATGGGCAGCGCGGGACGTGGTCGGAAGCCAGCCCACCTCATGACGGAGGTCCGTTCGACGGTCCCGATCAAAGCAAGGTCAGGGCCTCTGTACGCCCTGCGCGGGGTCAGTGCTGTGCCGGGGGCCGATGTCGTCGAGAAGCCCGTCCGGAGCGTCCAGGGCGTTTCGCGCCCGGTCGGCGAAGGCTTAGAGCTTCTCTTTGAGTTCGGGGGCAGCCGTCGACACCGCTCGCGAGCGTTGGCCGAGCACTGGATCGTCGTACGCGCGCTTGACGTGGATCAAGTAATACGACCTGGCGTTGTATGTGGCAGTCGTCGCAAGTTCCACGATGACCTCGACCAGGTCTGAGACGCTGCGTGGTCCTTCGATCATGACGATGGGGCCGGTGGCGCGCACTGCCGGCAGGAGCGCGGATACCTCCTGCCACGCGGTGTCGAGTTCTTCCGGAGAATGGTCTCCCTGGACCGAGGCGTAAGACATCGACGAAAGACGTCTCAAAGCTGCTTCCTGGTGGGCCGTGATGGCTTCGAGGAATCTGCTGTACACCTCGCGTCGCCATTGCGAGTGCTGACTGCGTCCACCTGGCCGTAGCCACTGAGAGGGCGCCGGGCTCCCGGCCCCGGCCTTCAGCCCTTGCCGAAGTGCACCGCGGGGAAGGCGCCCGCTGCCCTGAGGGTTTTGGAGAAGCCGCCGGCCAGTTCGGTGAGGCGTGCGGTGGCGGCCGGGCCGAGGTGGTCGTACGGGGCGGCATCGAGGCGGTCGGTGAGCACCTCGGTCTCGCCGCGCACGGCCGTGCCCGCCTGCGTGAGGTCGCCTGCCTCGTCCAGCAGGCCGCGCTCGCGCAACTGGTCACGGGCGGTGTCCCATTGCTGTGCGGACCACCCGCGGGTCCGCATGAACAGCGCCGATGTCGGTGCCGTGCCGGTGGCGTTGTGCAGGACCAGCGCCTCGATGCCGGACAAGCCGGCGATCGCCAGGGCGGCGAGGTGACCGTCACCCCGGTGTTCGCGCAGCAGTGTCGCGGCGTGCCACAGGGCCAGGTGCGGTTCCTCGGGTACGGGGAGATCGGCGTTGGCGGCGTACAGCGGCCGCGCCTCCCGGCGGCAGGCTTCGGTGGCGTGCAGCGCCAGTTCGGCCGCCTCGGTCATTTCCGTGGATGTGAGGGCCTCCTTGCCGAGCAGCCGCTGCAGCGTCCGGTCCGCGCCGCGCAGCCGCGCCGTGAGCACTTTCTGGGGTGTGGTGACGGTCCACGCGGCGGGGATGTACCGCTGCACGTGCTCGTGGTTGAAGTTGTAGAACGTCGCTGTGACGGTGCCCGCGTCGACGGCCCCGAGCGGTGCCGCGCGGCCCGCGAAGTAGATCGAGGCTCCGCGCTCCAGCCCAAGTGCCGCGAGTTCGTCCCCCGGCTCTGGCGCGAAGTACACGGATGCGTGCAGAGGGCTGACGGCGTTGTGGCAGCGGCGGCCTGTGCTCGCCTCGAAGATGGTCATGCTGTGGCTCCGGTTTCGGTGATCAGGTGCGGTCGTGCGGCCAGGGGTACAGGGCGCATCAGGCTTCGTTCGTGGGTTCGTGGTGGGGGCGGTCGGTCAGTGCGGCCGCGGTCTGGGTGAGGTGCTGGGTCAGGACCTGGGCTGCGGTGTCGGCGTCGCGGGCCAGCGCCGCCTCCTCCAGTCGGCGGTGCTCGGCGGCGCCGTCCCGGTCGGGGTTACGGTGGGCCGACCAGCGGCGGGCCAGCTCGCTCGCGGTCCACAGCCGGTCGAAGGTCTCCAGCAGGACGAGGTTGCCGCACCCCTCCAGCAGCGTGCGGTGGAAGATGCGGTGGGCTTCGGCCCAGGCGCTGCTGTAGTGCTCGCCCTCCTCCGCCACGTACGCCGGGGTGCGGGTCAGACGGTGGTGGGAGGCTCGTACGCGGGCTTCCCAGTCCACATCGCCGCGTTCGACGGCCATGCGCAGCATGACCGGTTCGATCGTCCGGCGGGCCTCCGCGATCTCCTGCCAGCGGCGGTCGGAGTAGGCCGGGACGGCGAAGCCGCGGTTGGGCAGCCGGTCGGCGAGGCCCTCGCCGACCACCCGCACGAGCGCCTCACGCACGACGGCCAGGCTCACGCCCTGCTCTTTCGCGAGGTCCTGGGGTTTGAGGGCATCACCGGGGGCGTGGTCCCCGCGCATGATCGCCTCCCGCAGGTGTGTGTAGACCTGCTCGGAGAGCATCTGCTTCCCCGCCGAGGGTGAGGTGTGAGTCGTCTGGGTCATGCCCACACAATAGACGATCTGGGCAATAATCGATTATCGGTGTTAGGGTCGATCTCGATGGTGAGCGGAAGCGTGACCACGTCACCTCCTGGCGCCGCCACGGCGGGACCTCCGCTGGCCGCATCACCACCACTCCACAGCACACTTGAGAGGCACGACACCATGAGCTCCAACGACCCCTTTGCCCGTCTCCCCGAGGCGGCCTCTTTCACCGTTGTCAGCACCACCGTCACCGACGGCGCCACCTGGTCGATCGAGCAGTACTCCGGCCTCTCCGGCGTTCCCGGCGGGAAGGACGTCTCTCCGCAGCTTTCTTGGAGCGGCGCCCCGGAAGACACCAAGAGCTACGCCATCACGGTCTACGACCCCGACGCCCCCACCGGGTCCGGGTTCTGGCACTGGGCGGTCGCCGACATCCCCGCCACCGTCACCGAGCTGCCCGAAGGTGCCGGCGATGACATCGGCTCGGGCCTGCCCGGGGGCGCGTTCCAGCTGCCCAACGACGCCCGCGCGGCCCGCTTCATCGGCGCGGCCCCGCCGGCCGGACACGGCCCGCACCGCTACTTCACCGTGGTGCATGCCCTCGACGTCGACACCATCGGCGTCCCCGCCGACGCCACCCCGGCCGCCCTCGGTTTCACCATGGCCGGCCACATCCTCGGCCGCGCGGTCCTGACAGCCACCGCTGAGACTCCCGCCTGAAGAACAGCCAGGAGGCCCGCGCCGAGCGCAACCGGCCCCACCTGGTCAACGTCCGGCGCCAGGCGCTGAGGACCGCGGCGAACCAGCTGGCCATTGACACGCCTACCTCGCCCATGACCTTTCTCGTAGAGCCCGGTTCGGGCTCGTGGCCTCCGGGGCCCGGTATGACTCCTTGCCCCTGTCCTTGATGATCCGGGGGGTGCTGTCGCCGGTCCTGGCGGCACCGGATGGTCGCTGATGGAAGCGGGTCCGCCGACAGGCAGGCCTGCGTAATGTGGCTGCCGATCTCCGGTGCCCGGGCGGGCCACCGGTTGTGACTCCGGGGAGGGAAAGCCCGGTGACCAGCAACGACTTCACCTCGATCGATGTGTTCTGCGCCCTGGACGTGGGCAAGTCCACCCACCACGGCACGGCTCTGCTGGCCGACGGCCGTACGACCTTCGACAAGCCGCTGCCCAACGGCGAGCCCCAGCTGCGAGGGCTGTTCCTCCGCCTCAAGCGCAAGGGGAAGGTCCTGGTCGTGGTCGACCAGCCGGCCTCCATCGGCACCCTGGCGGTGACCGTCGCCCGCGCCTACGGAAGCAGAAGTCGCCTATCTCCCGGGCCTGTCGATGCGCCGGCTGGCCGATCTGCACCCCGGCACGGGCAAGACCGACGCCCGCGACGCCTACGTCATCGCCGACGCCGCTCGCACCCTGCCCCACCTGCTGCACTCCATCGACCCCGACGAGAGTGTGCGGGCCGAACTGAACATGGTCCTGGGCCACGACGACGACCTCGCCCAGGACGCGGAAACGGCAACGACCCACCAGCGTGTGCGCTTTGGCACATTCAGGCAGGTCGCATGGGGTTTTCGAGCGAAAGAGGCGCCGGTGTCCGAGGTGTGCGGCACGGTCGGTATTTGGTGACGTGTGTCGCCAACCGGACTTTGGCGAATGGCCTTTGAACTGCGGAAACGCGTCAGAAGGGCAGCGCGGAAGTCAGTGCATCGCTCGAAAAGAGAAACAGCCAAAGGGGCCGTGTGCGTTTTGACGTGAACGCAAAAGCTCCCGACCTGTATTTCTGCAGGTCAGGAGCTTTTCCCGGAGTGCCCCCGGCAGGATTCGAACCTGCGCACACGGCTCCGGAGGCCGTCGGCTTCCCAGCCATTTTCGCAGGTCAGACGCTTGCCTGACGGGCCGTCATGCTCGCCGTCCCGCGCATGTCCCGCGGAAATAAAATGCCCAGTTTGGTCGTCTTGCGTCGATCATTCCCTGCGGTGGTCGATCCATGCACCATGACGTAGATCACGGCTTCCTCGGCAAGCGTAGGGGTATACGTTGCGCCTCTCAATCGAACAGCCAGGCTCGTCCGGAGTGCGCGGGCGGGCCAACGGGCCAGTTGTGCGCGGGGGTTGATGGGGGCGCCGCTCCCTGTGGTGTCGGGGCGCACGGTGGCTGGCGGGTCCTGCCGGTTCTCGTCCGGATGTCCTGGGGCATCCTTCCTCGTCTCGCCGAATGGCAACGCACAAATACGCGAATGAGGAATGATGGGCGTGGCGTCCCGGGCGGATACCACCCCCTTGTGTGCCACTAGTATGATACTCGGGTCAGATCATTGCCATTGCCATTGCCATTGCCATTGTCGTGGCCTAGTGCGCCGGCGATCCGTCACGGAATTTTTATCCTAAAACGCGGATTCGAGGGTTGTGGCCCTGGGGGCGAAGGAGATTCCGAATGGACAGTGCTGTCGAATGTTGGGTGCGGATTACCGACTGGCTGAGGGAATACGCACCTGGTACCTATGCGCAGTTTTCGCCGCCGGCCACGTCGGCGGCGATCCATGAGGTCGAGCAGACGATCGGTTCGGTGATCCACCCTGACCTAAAAGGCATTCTCCTGGTCGACAACGGATGCGACAAGCTGGGCATGGATCGCACGACTCTGATAAGCCCGAACTACTGCGATGTGACGAATAAGGGTCTGGGTATTCTTGGTCTGACGCACATCGAGGCGGTCCATGAGCATATGATGTGGATTCACGACAACGCGGTCGAGGAGGGTGCCGCTGATGAAGATGAACCCCTGTGGAAGCCCTCCTACGTTCCCGTCACATCTGAATGGGACGGATTTTACGGAACTTTCGTCGACTCGGATACCGGCAAGTTGGGAAGCTGGTCCGAAGGCGAGACGACGAAGCTTCATCAAAGCTCCCTGGCAGACCTTCTCACGGATTCTTTCGAGCAGCTTCGTCACGCCCACTTGAATGACGAAGGATTTCCGAAGGTCGACAACGGGTTCCTCGTGTGGAACAAATACTGAACATCAACACGAATGTGCGGCCCCTGTGAATCATTGCGGGGCCGCACATTCCTTTTCTTTACAGGGTGAACCCGTTCAGGTCCAGCCAGTATTCGTCGCCGTCCAGGAGCCGGTTCTTGATGCTGAACCCGCTCGCTCCGCCGAACGCGGACATGGAGCCGGAGTTCTGACGCGATGACATGCTGGAGCGCCCACACCCCTCGTGTCAGGTCGGCATGGGGAAGTCCTTGCGCAGGTCGATGTACCACGAGCCGTCGGCCCTCTTGCCGACGAAGGTCTGTACACACTCGTTGCCGTTGGTCGTCACCGGGTTGGTACCGCCGATACTCGCTGGCGTTCCTCCGCTCTGGTAGGTGGCAGCGAAGGCGATCTCGTCACAACTGACGGTGTCCGATGCGGATTGCAGTACCGTGCCCGGACCATTAGCGGGAAGGTACGGCTGGAAATTATTTACGGTTCTTCCACAGATGGTTTCCCGATTGACCGCCCGCTGTGTCTTGGTGGGGTCGGGAGGGGCCATCACCTCGTTTCCGAGGTACTTCAGCGGCTGCCCCTGCCCCTTGAGCCCGAAGTGGCTGGGAAGCTTGTGCTGCATCAACCAGGCATGCGCAGCCGCCGCCGACCACTTCTTGCTGTTCATGACATACGTCGGCTTGTCCCAGCCGAAGACACAGCCCGGCGTGGTCTTGACCTTCGTGTCGCAGCGGATGGTGAGGGGGTCCTTTTCCGCGACGGCGTCGTCGATCGTGGGGGAACCGTTGAGGGAGGCGTTGGCCTTCCAGTAAGGCGTGATATCCCCTTTGATGCCCGTCGTTCCGCCCTGACCCCAGGTGAGATCTCGAGTATATGTGGCGGTGTGCGAGTTACCCTTGGTCCAGGTGTCGGACCCTGCCCACTGCGCTGTGCCGACTGAGCAGTATCCGCGGCATTCCGCGTTAAAGATGAATCGCGCCGTTTCGATTGCGGCAGTCGTGGAAAGGAGAGCGACTCTCGCTTCTTCCTTGATGGTGGCGGAGTTTGGATCCGTGTGGACACTCAGACGTACGCTGAACGTGGCGCTTCCGATGTACTCGCCGTCGCTGGCGTCGTACGCGGAGATTGTGATGTCGTCGTACGCACACGCCGAGGTGCGGTTGTAGGTGATGGACTGCTCCGTCACCGAGCGGCCGGTCGCGCCCGGGCTGGGCAGGCCCTAATGGAGGAGGGGCTTGAGAGGTCCGTTGGGCGGGCGGAGTTGTTCCGGCTCCATCATGCGGGTGCGAGATGCGGCAGTCCGAGCGCTGTGACAGCGTCCGCCAGCTTCTTGTCGTAGGTGACGAAGCCGTCCAGCTCTCGGTGCAGAGGGGCGGCTGTTGCGAGGTGGATGGCGTCCAGGGTGCCGAGTCTTTGCATCTCGAAGCCCGCGGCGCGGGCCAGGACGTCGTCACCGAGGACGATCTGGTCAATCCCGGTGAGCGTGTTGCCGACCAGGAACGGCACGCGCTGCCGGTCGACACCGGCTCGCCGGAACGTGCGCGCGATCTCCACCCCGGCCAGCTGGGAGGTCACCAGGCGGCCGTCGACACCCAGCGCTGACCGCCAGCTGCGAAGCGCCTGCGTCTCCGCCTCCTGCTGTACGAACTTCAGCAGAGCGCAGGTGTCCATGTAATAGACGCTCAACGCGTGCGCTCCCGGTCGCGCTCGGCGATCAGCGCATCCGACAGCGAGGGCAGCTCGGCCAGATCGCTGATCAGCTCGGGCAGTGCGCCCGGATTCACTGCACGACGCACCTGGCCGGTCGCCATCAGCTGGTCCAGGGCCGACGTGGGCTCTTCGGCGGGTGACATGCGGATGACAGGCTTGCCGTGCTCAGTCACGACGAGCGTCTCACCAGCGCGAACCCTCGCTGTGACTTTCGACGGATGGTGGTTCAGCTCTCCCAGCGGAATAGTCTCCATGACGTAAAGGTACACAAATAATGTACACAGTGGGAGGTTGTCGTGAGGTTGGGATCGGCGGCCCAGCCCGGGGCGTAGAGAATCGTCGGCAGGACGTCCAGCCCGTGTGTGGGCCGCGATGTGCGGCCTGCGCTTTCGACCCGTTAGGTAGGCATTTCGTACAACAGTGCCACGCTCGCCTGCGGGAATTCCTTGAGGATCAGCCCGCTCACCCGGGCGAAGAGCGGGCGGTGACCCGGCGGAATCGCGTCGGTGTACTCCTGCATACGGTCCATGTCCCAGGGTGGTCCTCCCGCGGCAGCTCCCGCTGCGGCTCGGCCGGTCGTGCCCGAGCGTCGCGTGGCTGATCGGGGCAGATGGAGAACTGGAACGCGAGTATCTAGGGTCAGCACGTGGCTTTCATCATGGTGTGCGAAGACGACGCGGCGGTCCGCAGCATCCTCAAGCGCGCCCTGGAGCACGACGGCCACACCGTCTCCGTCGCCGCCACGGCCGACAGCCTGCTGCGGCAGCTCGCACCGGCGCCCCAGCTGGTCGTCCTGGATCTCGGGTTGCCGGACGCCGACGGTCGCGATGTCTGCCTGGCCCTGCGGGCTCGCGGCGTCGACGTGCCGGTGTTGATGCTCACCGCCTTGGACGGCCTGCATCACAAGGTGGGCGGCTTCGAGGCCGGCGCCGACGACTACATGACCAAACCCTTCGACATCCCGGAACTGCTGGTCCGTGTCCGGGCGCTGCTGCGCCGGGCCACCGTGGCGTCCGCACCGCACGAGGTCGTCCTCGATCCGGCGAAGCACGTGGTGACCTACGATGCGGTGAGCATGAGCCTGACCCCGACCGAGTTCCGGCTACTGGGCCGCCTGATCGCCTCGCAGGGCGACGCGGTACGCCGCCACGCCCTCGTCGCCGCCGGCTGGCCGCACGGGGCCCAGGTCAGCGACAACACCCTCGACTCCTATGTGCGCCGGCTGCGGACCAAGCTCGGTCCGCTGGGCGTGGCCGAGCGGCTGGCGACCGTCCGCGGCGTGGGCTACCGATGGCAGTGACGGGATTCCGCCGAAGCGTCGTCGCGCTCACCGTGCTGATCGCCACCGCAGTGGTCGCGATCCTGGTGGTGGTTTCGCACGTGCTGCTGAGCAGGGTGACGGATGCCGACGCGCACGATCTGGCCCGTACGCGCGCCGAGGCGGTCGCGGCGAACGTCAGCGTCAAGGGCGGCCGTGTCGTGCTCACGGAGAACAGCAGCGAGGCGCTGGACGAGGTCGCCTGGGTGTATGCCGATGGCCGTCTTATCGACGGGGACGTGCCGCCGAGCGTGGTCGGGCGCGTCGAGGAGCTGGCGGACTCGGGGCGATCGCAGACCGCGACCGTCGGCGACTACCTCCTGTTCGCGCGGCCGGTTCCGACCGGCGGCCACCACGTCATGGTGATCGTCCAGGTGGACCTCACGCCCTACGAGACGTCCGAGCAGCGCAGCCTGACCTTGTCGCTGATTCTGGGCGGCCTTACGATCCTCCTCGCCGGCGGTGTCGCGCACCTCGTGGTGCACCGCGCGCTGCGCGTCGTGCACGAGATGGCCGCCCTCGCCGACGACTGGGGCCATCACGAGCCCGGGCGCCGTTTCAACCTCGGAGTCCCCCGTGACGAGTTCGGGGAACTGGGACAGACCCTGGATCGCCTCCTGGAGCGGGTTGACAACGCGCTGGCGGACGAGCGCCGGCTCACCGACGAGATCGCCCACGAGCTGCGGACACCGCTCACGGTCCTGCGGGGCGAGGCGCAGCTGGCGCAGCTGTCCGGCGAGCAGGTGGTGCCGGAGGTGGTGCTGAGCGAGGTCGACCGCCTCAATGCGGCGATCACGACGATATTGCGCGCAGCGCGCGCACGGACGGACGAGGGGACCCGGTGTGATCTGCGCTCCGCCGCGCGGCAGGCGATCGGCAGCCGCGCGGTCGAGGTCGCCTTCCCGGCGAAGGTCGAGGTGGCTTTGGCGCCCGACGTCGCTGTGTCGCTGCTGTCACCCCTGCTGGAGAACAGCCTGCGGCATGCGAAGTCCCGTGTGTGGATCACCGCGCGCAGCCAGGGCGAGGCCATCGTGGTGGATGTCCTGGACGACGGCCCAGGGTTCGATCCCGCTGAGGTCGACCGGGTCTTCGAAGCGGGCGTGACCGGCGGCGGCGGGTACGGGCTGGGGCTGCCGGTGGTCCGGCGTATCGCTGCCTCGGCCGGTGTGGAGGTCCGGGCGATCGCGGACGGCCGCGGTCACGTCCAGGTGACACTCCCGGCCGCGAAGGCGGCCACGTAGTCAGGTTGCTTGCAGGTTCCCTCCGTAAGGCTCCCTGCATGACAACGACAACGGAAGCACGCCCACGCAGCGGGCGCCTCATGCTCAACAAGGTCCCCGAGGTCACCATCTGGTTCTGGGTGATCAAGATCCTGTGCACCACCGTCGGTGAGAGCTTCGCCGACTGGATCAACATGAAGCTGGGCGTCGGCCTGGTGAACACGGCCTGGATCTTCACCGCGGTGTTCGTCGTGGTCCTGGCCGTCCAGATGCGGCTCAAGCGGTACGTCCCGTTCCCGTACTGGCTGACCGTGGTCGTTGTCAGTGTCACGGGCACCCTGTACACCGACATCCTCACCGACCAGCTCAATGTGCCGCTGTGGATCAGCTCCGCCGTGTTCTCGGTTCTGCTCGCCGTGGTCTTCGGCGTGTGGTGGCTGCGCGAGCGCACCCTCTCGATCCACTCGGTCACGACGCTTCCGCGTGAGTCGTTCTACTGGCTCGCGGTTCTCGTCACCTTCGCGCTCGGCACCGCGACCGGGGACTGGACCCTGGAGCTCACCGGCTGGAGCCCGGGCGCCTCGGTGATGCTGCCGCTCGGCCTCATCGCGGCGATCACGCTGCTGTGGAAGTTCGGCGCGAACCCGGTGCTGTCCTTCTGGCTCGCCTACATCCTGACCCGCCCGCTGGGCGCGAACATCGGCGACTGGCTCGCCTCCCCGAAGGTCGCTCAACCGGGCGAGCCGACCGGCCTCGCGCTGGGCACCTTCACCACCAGCCTGATCTTCCTCGGCCTGATCCTGGCCACCGTGGCCTACCTGACGGTGACACGCTCGGACGTGACCGAGACCTACGAGGCCGCCCACGCCACCCACGCCACCGGCGACCTGCGAAAGGAACGCGTCGGTCTGGCCGGCTTCGGACTGCTCGCCGTCGCCACCATGGGCCTGCTGATCTGGGCCCACAGCCAGCCGCACACCGGCCCGGCGCCGGAGGCCGACAACACCTCCGCCGTCCAGATGGCTCCCGGCCAGGCGGTGAAGAAGTTCCCGCCCGCCAAGGTCGCCGCGCTGAAGAACCTCGCCTCCACCTCGCTCAAGGACGCACGCTCGGGGAACGCGAAGGGAGCGCACACGGCCGCCCAGTCGCTGCGTGACCTGTGGGACGCCGACCAGGCATCGCTGCAGCCGCTGGACAACACCGGCTGGACCTCCATCGACGCCCAGATGGACAAGGTGCTGGGGACCTTCGGCATCGACCACTCGAATCCGCCGATGCCGCCTGCGCAGCAGGAGAAGGAACTGAACGCCCTCCTGACGGACATGGGCTGACAGACCCCCTGCGCCCGGCGACGGGTCGAGTGTGCGGGGCCGCGCCGAGAACCGCGCCGCCTCGGCACACGCCGACGAGCTGTGGTCAGTGCAGGCGGCCGTCTGTGTCAGCCCGGGCATGTCCGCGGACTCACGTGGGCGGTCGAAGCCGGCGTCTCAATGGCTTCGGCCGCCCGCTGTTCCTCCAAGCTGATCGAGGACAAGGCGCTTCATGAAAGGCGGTGTCCGATCCCGCGCGCCGTGCCGATGATCAGCGCGCTGCCGGCCTCACGCAGCTTCCGCCGCAGCCGGGTCAGGTACTGGTCCAGTGTGTTGTCACTGACCTGGGCACCCTCCGGCCAGCCCGCCGCGACCAGTTCGCGGCGCCGAACGACGCTCCCGCCCGCGGCCACGAGTGTGGCCAGCAGCCGGAACTCCGTGGGGGACAGGGCGACGGCCGTGCCGTGCACGGTGACGCGCTGGCCGACCGCGTCCAGAATCAGGTCCCCCACCGCGATCGCCGCGGCCGGCGCAGCCCGCTTCACGGACGCACGCAGCCGGGCGGTGAGTTCGGCCAGATGGAAGGGCTTGGCCAGGTAGTCGTCACCGCCTGCCGAGAACCCCGACAGCCGGTCCGCGAGCTGTTGCCGGGCGGTCAGGAAGATGACCGGGGCCAGGAAGCCGTTGGTGCGCAGCGCCTGGCACACGTCCCGACCGTCCGCGTCGGGCAGCTCGATGTCCAGGACAACCGCCGCGATGTCGCCGGTGGCCAGTCGCAGGGCGGTGGCACCGTCGGCGGCGAGGACGGGCTCGAAGCCCTCCTCGTACAGCCCACGGCGCAGCACGTCCAGCAGCACGTGATCGTCCTCAACGACCAATATCTTGTGACGCATGGTCTCCCTTAGGTGCTCCGGCCGGGCGGGTCGTGTCCGAGATGAGTGATTTGGGCGGCCAGTGGGCCATGGCCGACGGACACGCCGCCAGGCGGCCGGCGACGAGTCGTGCGGCATCGCTCCGCGTGGAGCGCGCCAGAGTCACCGTGGTGCCGTGCCCCAAGGGGAGCGCCCATCCACTGACAGCGCCCCTTTCCCTTGGACCACCTGACGTAGGTGAACGGGCGGATACGAATGACTACAAGGGTGTAGACGTTCGTTGCACTGTAGACGATCGGCGAGTGGAGGCGTTCCCGGGCTTGTGCACCCTTACCTGTCCGTCGGCTCGGCGGCGTCATGCAACGCGTCGGTCTTGTACACACGTCCGGGTAGTTCACGATGCTGTCGCCTCGGGGTGACCACTCAGGGTGCACGCGAACTGTAATCATCGGCTACTACTTGTGATCATCTCTTCGCTCTGGTGAGGTCTTGTGCTCTTGTGAAGGTTCGTCATGGCGACTCTCCCCTCCGCTCAGTCGGCCCGGGTGCCGCGCCCCTCGTCCGTCGCTCGGGTAGACCTCAGCTCCCTTGAGCCTTCGGTGGTCTCCCGGCTTCTGGAGAAGGCGCACGAGGCTCGGCATCTCCCTCCTGAACTGGCCGCCGAGGCGGCCGTCCGGGCGGGAAACGGCCGGCTGGGTGTGAAGGAGTTGCGTCTGCTCCTTCTGCGGTTCAAGGGATCTCGCCTCGCCGAGCAGGCGATGGCGTCGGCCTGGGCGGTGGTGAGGGCGAGGCCCGAGCTCGCGACGTCGGCCGAGAGCCGGTTCTTTGGCCCTGTGTGAGTGCGCGCGCTCGCCGTGGGGATGTCTAATGTGCTGGGTGCTTGAGCTGGCACAGGTCGCGCAGAACAGCGGCGGTGAACTCCGGGGCCTGGAAGGCCATCTGCTCGCCGCCCGGGCGCATCATAAAGTTCCGCAGGCGGACCGGATCCTCGCCGGTGCCGCGCAGCCGCCGCCGTAGACACGCAGGGTGAAGGTCACCGGACCCGGGGTGCTGGCCATGTCGTAGGCGGTCCAGCGTGTGCTCGATCCGTGCCCACGGTTTCACCGCTGATCAACGTTGGCGGGCGGCCGCACGATTCTCTTCGCCCATGGCGCCACGCTGTGCCTGCACGGTTGGCTTCCCCTGGCCGAGGTCCGCCGGGCGCGCTGACAGCAGGACCTCAGGCCGTCCGAGCCGCCGCGGCGGTTCGGCTACGAGAAGGAGAGGGGCAGAGAAGTGTCACCTGGTGACCACCGGGTGACTGCTGTCCGCCCGGCGATCTACCGGAGTCCAGGGAATGCTGGGGAGCGTCAGCGCGAGCGATCAGCCGCCGACACGCCGCGCGAAACACCCGAACCGCACCGGAAGGAATCTCACGCCATGACCGCGACCGCGCCCAAGGCCCCGACTGCACCAGGGGTGCGGTCCTGGTGGGGAATCCCGTACGCCGCCGCCGAGCGATACCGCCGCCCCGTGGTCGCGGATTTCGATCCGGACCGCCCTTATGACCGCAAGGGCGTCGTTGCTGTCCAGCCCGACAGCGGCGACTGGCTCGAAGCGGACAGCGGGACGGGCGAGGACTGCCTGAACCTGAACGTGTGGGCCCCCGAGCAGCCGGCAGGGAAGGCGCTGCCGGTGGCGGTGTACATCCATGGCGGCGGATTCGAGTTCGGCGCGAACACGCAGACCACCTCGAACGCCGCCGGTCTCGCCGCGTCGGGACGCGTGGTGGGCGTGTCGGTCAACTACCGGCTCGGCGCACTGGGCGCGCTCTCGCTCTCGCAGTACGGCGGGCGGCTCGCCGAGGCCAGCAACCTGGGCCTGCAGGACGTCATCGCCGCGCTCGCCTGGGTCAGGCAGAACATCGCTTCCTTCGGCGGCGATCCTGACGACGTCACCGTCTTCGGCCACAGTGCCGGCGCCTACTTGACCCTCGGGCTGCTCGGGACCTCTTTCGCGGACGGCCTGTACCGGCGGCTGGCCGGGTTCTCCGGCGCGCCCTCGCGTATCGTCCCGGCCTGGTGGGCGGAGGAGCTCGCGGAGCGGTTCGTCACCGAACTCGGTGTCGCGGGCAACCCCGACAAGCTGATCGATCTCGACGCGGCCTCCCTGGTGACCGCTCTGCGCACGGTCTGTCCGACGGATCTCGGAGTCCGGGGCGGGATGGACAACCGGAGTCTCGGCGTCGTTTTGGACGCCGGACAGCCCGGCGGGGTGCTGGGCGCCCACCCCCTGGACGTCCTGGCCTCGGGTTCGCATCGGGACATCGATGTCCTTCTGAGTACGGCCAGTGACGAGATGGGCTGGTGGGTGGCGAACGACCTCGACCGGTTCGACCCGCACACCGTGGACCGTGTCACCGACGAATTCGCGGGGTGGCGCATTCCCCGCTCCCGCGCCAAGAGGATCGTCGACGTCTACGACCAGGGCGGCCGTACCCCTGCCGAGGTCCGCGCCGCGGCCCTGACGGACTACATCTTCACGCTCCCCGCCGCTCGCGGTGCTCTGGCCCACGCCGCCGCTGGCGGCAACGCCCATCTCCTTGCGATCGGGCCCGCGGAGGGTGCGCCCGCTGTGCACGGCACCGAGCTGTACGCCCTCGTCGGCCAGGAACGGCCGGACCGCAGCCCCGAACAGGCCGACCGCGACACGCGTATCCGCGACATCCTCCTTGACTTCGTCACCGGCGAGCAGACCCGCCCGTGGCCCGCCGTCGCGGACCGCCCCACCTCGGGAAGCGTCGGCAACCATCCCTCCGAGCCCAGCGCCCACTACCAGGCGGTCCTCGACCTGTTCGAAAACATCGCCCGCCCCTGACCCTCACCGGGTGATCCGGAACAGCGCACCAGGGGGCGAATAGAGCAAGGAACTCGACATGAGCCAACCGACAGCAGCCGGTGACGCCGCACCGGCGACGATGCGGGCCGTCGTCGTCACCCGGCCCGGCGGCCTCGACGCACTGGAGATCCAGGATGTGCCGGTGCCCCTGCGCAAGCCTGGCTGGGTGCGGATCAGGGTGAAGGCGTTCGGCGTCAACGAGTCCGAGGTCTCCACCCGCAAGGGCGAGTCGGACGCGGTGGTCACCTACCCGCGGGTGCCCGGCATCGAGGGCGTCGGCGTGGCCGACGAGGCCGACGAGGACAGCGAGCTGCGGCCGGGACAGCAGGTGGCCACGATGATGGGCGGCATGGGCCGCTCGTACGACGGCGCATACGCCCAGTACGTGATCGTCCCCGCGGCACAGGTCATCCCGTTCGAGACCGGACTGCCGTGGGAGGTCGTCGGCGCGCTGCCGGAGATGTTCCAGACCGCCTACGGATCGCTGACCACCGGCCTGGACCTCAAGGCCGGGCAGAGCCTGCTGATCCGCGGGGGCACCTCCACGGTCGGGCTGAGCGCGGCCACGATCGCGAAGGACCTCGGAGCCATCGTGCTGTCCACCACCCGCAGCCCTCAGAGGGCCGGGGACCTGCGGGCGGCGGGCGCCGACCATGCCCTCGTCGACGGCGGCACGATCGCCGACCAGGTGCGCGAGCTGATGCCGGAGGGTGTCGATGCCGTACTGGAGCTGGTGGGCTGCTCGGTCCTCGCCGACACCCTCGGTACTGTCCGCCGGCACGGCACAGTCTGCTTCACCGGAGCCCTGGCGGGCGGGTGGACGATCCCCGATTTCAGCCCGTTCATGATCCCGGGCGGGGTGCGGCTGACGTCCTACGCCGGTCAGGCCGCCGACCTCCCGGCCGACGTCTTCACCCACCAGCTCCAGGCCATCGCCGCAGGGCGCCTCAACGTCCCGGTCGCGAAGGTCTACCACGGCCTGGAACAGGTCCGTGACGCCCACGCCGACATCGAGTCCGCCACCACGCCGGGCAAGCACGTCGTCGTCCTGGACGACTGAGACCCGGGCAACAGAGAATGGTAAGTTGATTGACTTGCCATCGCTGGGGTGCCGAGATTACCTTCACGGCGTCCGTGCCGAACCGAAGCGCGTACCCCGATGAACGTGGCGTCCGTGTCACCCGCCGACGATCACTCCAACTACACCCCGGAGAGCGGAACCCCTATGAGAATCCGACTGACCGCCGGAGAAACCGTCCTCAGCGCAATCCTCGCCGACAACGCGACGGCACGCGACTTCGCCTCACTGCTTCCGCTGACGCTGCAGACGGACGACCTGTTCAAGCGCGAGAAGTACGGTCACCTGCCCCGGTCTCTCGCAACGGGAGGCGAACCGCGGTTCAGCTACGAGGTCGGCGACATCGCCTACTGGTCACCCGGTCCCGACATCGCCATGTTCTATAACCACGACGGCCAGTCCATCCCCGACCCCGGCATCGTCATCCTCGGCACCATCGACGCGGGGGCCGATGCCCTCAAGAAGTACGACGGCGCGGTCGACGTCACCATCGAGGCCATCGACTGAGAACCCGGCCGGACACCACCGAGATCCTCAACCCAGGGGAGGAGGGGGGAGGGTCGGGGCCTCGCCGGCCGCGAAGGCGGCCGGGGTGAGACCGGTGCGGTCGCGGAAGAAACGGCCGAAGTTCGCGGGATCGGTGAAGCCGAGGTGGACGGCCACCGTCCGGGCATCCCACCGGGCAGCTTCCAGCAGGCGCCGGGCTTCCAGGAGGCGCCGCTCGTCGATGAGTTCACGTACCCCCTTGCCGGTGGCGTCCCGGGCGGCACGGCTGAGGGTGCGGACCGAGCAGCCGAGGAGCTCGGCGTAGTCCGCGGCTTGGTGCAGCTCGCGAAAGTGCAGCTCCAAGGCGTCCAGGAAGCGTCCGTACCTGTGGGCACGGCCCGTGCCGGCCGAGGCCGTGCCATCGAGGGCGATGTCCGGGGAGTTGGCCAGGCGCAGCAGCAGCGATTCGAGCAGGCTGCGCCGCAGGGCGTGGTGGATGTCGAGGGGGCGGCGCCCCAGTGCGCGGTGTTCGTCCAGGAGTTGGAGTGCCGTCTGCTGGAGCCAGGCGGTGTCGTCGGGGTGCGGGCTGAGCACGGCAGGGGCCTCGTGTGCGGTGAGCGGGGCCAGGAGACGGGCGAGGTCGGGCCGCAGTACGTCCGGTTCGAACAGGATGAACGGGCCGCGGGCCGCGCCGGGCGGATGCCAGCACTGCGCGTGCCCGGGACGCACCCACAGCCACTGGCCGGGCGCGACGGTCCGCGTGACGTAGTCGACGTCATGCCGCAGCTCACCCTCGGTGACCGCGATGAGGTAGTGGAAGGTGGCGCGGCCCGGACGGGGCGGGTTCCACGGCCAGTCGTCGTGCTGGGCGAAGAAGTCCTCGACGGTACTCACCTCAAGGCCGTAGGGAGTACCGACCGGGGGCTGGAAACCGTACAGCCGAACCGCGGCCGGTCCGGTCGCGGTGCCGCTCGGGTCGGGGTGTCGCTTGTCGACCATCACGTGTCCGCAGCCTACCGCCCTTCCGGTCGGTTTCGGCGGAAGGATGGGACGTGCCACCGCGCCCGAGCGGCGCGCTCTCCGTCTCCTTCGATGCCGCAGTCCGTCACTCCCTGAGAGGGCCCACCGCCCATGAACGCATCGACCCTGCACAAGACGGCCGCCGACTGTGCGGAGGAACTCCCCGGAGCGCAGCTGGAGCATCCCTTCGGCCCGGAGTGGGAGGTCTTCAAGGTGCGCGGCAAGGTGTTCATGCTGATGACCGAGGTCCCGGGGCGGCCCGTCGTGATCCTCAAGGCGGACCCCGGCGAGGCCCATGCCCTGCGGCAGCAGTACAGCCACATCACTCCCGGCTACCACATGAACAAGAAGCACTGGATCACCCTGGAGAGCGGAGAAGGCGTCGACGAGGAGCTCGTCAGGGAGCTCGTCATCGACTCCTACCGGCTCGTCGTCGCCCAACTGCCCAGAGCCGAGCGGCCTGTCGACCCTCACACCTACGGCACCGGCACGCGGGCGGCCCGGTGAGCGCGGCCGGTGACCGCCTTCAGGACACCGCCCGCCAGGCGGCCCTGGCCCTCCCCGACGTCAGCCACGGCTACCCCTTCACCCCGGGACTCGACGTGTACAAGGTCGCGGGCAGGGTGTTCCTGATCGTCACCGACGACCCGGACGACCAGATCATCACGGTCAAGTGCGAGCCCGAGCACGCCCGCGCGCACGTACGCGGCTACGCCTCGATCACACCGGGCCGCTATCTCGACAAACGCCACTGGATCTCAGTCGGGCCGGGACCCGGCATCACCCAGCGGCTGATCATCGACGCGGTCGAGGATTCCTACGACCTGGTCGCCGAGCGGCTGCCGCGACGCGGCCGCCCCAGTGCCCGATGAGCACCGCGAGCTTCCCCGCGAGCGGCTGAGCCGACGCCTGTCAGTGGCCCGTGCAAGGCTCGCCACGTCCGCACCCGTCCGTTTAGCTACCCGAGAGACCGATGGAACCGACCCTGCCGCTCTTCGGTGAGGAGCCCGCCCGGCCCCTCGCCGACCGCCTGCGCCCCACCCGGCTGGAAGATGTCGTCGGGCAGGACCACCTCCTTGCCCGGGACGCTCCGCTGGGCCGCATGGTCGCCCAGCAGCGCCTCGGCTCCGCCATTCTGTGGGGCCCGCCCGGTGTCGGGAAGACGACCATCGCCCGGCTCCTCGCGGACGCCGGCAACCTGGCCTTCGAACCGGTGTCGGCCACCTTCTCCGGCGTGGCCGATCTGCGCAAGGTCTTCGCCGCCGCACGAAGCCGACGCGGTATCGGTCAGGGCACCCTGCTGTTCGTCGACGAGATCCACCGCTTCAACCGTGCCCAGCAGGACAGCTTCCTGCCCTACGTCGAGGACGGCACGGTCACCCTGATCGGGGCCACCACGGAGAACCCGAGCTTCGAACTCATCGGCGCCCTCCTCTCCCGCACCCAGGTCCTCGTGCTCAAACGCCTCGACGAAGCCGCGCTGTCCACGCTCCTCGACCGCGCCGAGCAGCTCACCGGCCACCATCTGCCCCTGGACGACGACGCCCGCCGCGCCCTGATCGCCATGGCGGACGGCGACGGCCGCTACCTCCTCAACATGGCCGAACAGCTCCAAGCCCTCCCGGACACGGAAGCCACCCTCGACACCGCCGGGCTCGCCCATCACATCCAGCAGCGCGCCCCGCTGTACGACAAGGCGCAGGAGGGCCACTACAACCTGATCTCCGCGCTGCACAAGTCGATGCGCGGCTCCGACCCGGACGCGGCCCTGTACTGGCTCGCCCGCATGCTCGACGGCGGCGAGGACCCGCTGTTCGTCGCCCGCCGCCTGGTCCGCTTCGCGAACGAGGACATCGGCATGGCCGACCCGCACGCCATCCAGCAGGCCCTCGCCGCCTGGGACGTGTACGAGCGACTCGGCTCCCCCGAGGGCGAGTTGGCGATCGCCCAGGCCGTCGTCTACCTCGCCACCGCCCCCAAATCCATCGCCGTCTACCGCGGCTTCAACGCCGCACACCGATCAGCCCGGCACACCGGCTCACTCATGCCGCCCACCCACATCCTCAACGCCCCGACCCGGCTGATGAAGGACCTCGGCTACGGCAAGGACTACCAGTACGACCCGGACACTGCCGAGGGCTTCTCCGGTGACGACTACTTCCCCGACGACATGGACCGCGAGACGTACTACCAGCCCACCCACAACGGCTACGAAGCCCAGATCGCCGAGCGCCTGCGCCAGTGGGCCGCTCTGCGTGCCCGCCGGCAACGCGGCTGACCGGCCGACGCCCGCGAAGAATTATCACGGCCGGAGAAGCGAAGACAGCGCGCCACAGCAGGCGGTGACGCCGCACTGGTCGACGAGGAGCCCTCCGGGCCAGTCGCCGTCCGCCTGCGCGCCACCAAGCTGGAAGGCGTCGTCGGGCCGACTACGTCTTGCCGCCGGGCGCCGCTGCTGGGTCCGCATGGTCGCCCGGCTCCTCGCGGACGGCAGCGACATGGCCTTCGAGCCGGTGTCGCCGGCCTTCTTCGGCGTGGCCGAACCATCCCAGGCCACCGATGGTAAGTGGATCGACTTGCCACATGAGGAGTGGGGCGGTTACCTTCAGAAGGTAAGTTCATCGACTTACCTCGCGACTCGGCAAGGAACAATCACCATGAATCGTCTTGCGGGCAAGCGCGCCCTCATCACTGGCGGTACCAGCGGGATCGGCCTGGAGACTGCCCAGCGTTTTGTGGCGGAGGGGGCCGACGTGCTGGTCACGGGCGTCACCCCGGCCAGCGTCGACAAGGCGCGGCAGATCCTCGGCGACAAGGTGCCGGTCGTTCAGGCCGATGCGCGCGATCTCGATGCGCAGCGCGGCCTGGCCAAGCGGGTGCGTGAGCACTTCGGGGAGCTGGACGTGGCGTTCCTGAACGCCGGCGTCTCGGACTGGCGGCCGTTCGAGGACCACACGGAGGACAGTTTCGACCGGCTCTTCGACATCAACGTCAAGAGCGTCTTCTTTCTCACGCAGGCCCTGGTGCCGGTGCTGTCCGACTCTTCCTCGGTCATCCTCAACGCATCCAACAGCGCGCACGGCGGCTACGGGCATTCGAACGCCTACGCCGCGACGAAGGCGGCTGTCGGCTCCCTGATGCGGTCGTGGAACGCGGACCTGCTCAGGTCGCACGGCATCCGGTTCAACGCGGTCAGCCCCGGCCCGGTGAACACCCCGCTGTATTCGGGGGCCAAGCTCGGGATCGAGGACCCAGCGCAGCAGGCAGCGGTTCTGGAGGCGATCAGCTCCGGCATCCCGCTGGAACGCATGGGCATGCCCGGGGAGGTCGCGGAAGCCGTCGTGTACCTGGCCTCCGACGCCTCGGCCTTCACCGTGGGCCAGGACCTTATCCTGGACGGAGGCCAGACCGTCCTCTGACAGCGAGGATGCGGCTGGGAGACGGGCGAGGAGCGCGGGAATGTCGGTGGTGGATCGAGCGGAAACCGGTGGCGATACGTGCCAGGCCGGGTATGACGCGCAGACCAAAGCCGGGTATCACGCGCAGATCAAGGCGGAGAACCGCGCGCGCATCATCCGCGCCGCCCGCGACCTTTTCCTCGCCCGGGGATATGACAAGACCTCCCTGGCCCAGATCGCCAGGGAGGCCCGCGTCTCCACCGGCACCCTCTTCAAGCGGTACCCCTCCAAGGCCGCGCTGTTCGCGGCCGTCACTTCCGAGCAGTGGCAGCTGGACGTGGAGTATGCCGCACCGCCCCCGCCCGGCGATCCCCGCTACGGGCTGGACCACATCGGCCGCGACTATGCCTGCTTGGTCGCGCGGCCCGGCACGGCGGCGCTGTGCCGCCTGATCATCACCGAACTTCCCCAGATGCCGGAACTCGCTGACATCGTCGGCACCGGCTTCGCTATCGACCGCGGACCCTTCTTCGACCGGCTCCGCGACTACCTGGACGCCGAAGCGCAGGCCGGCACACTCGACTTCCGTTCCGCCGACGGACAGCCACAGCCGGTATCGGCCGTGGCCGAACAGTTCCTCGGCATGATCTGCAGCCAGCTCCTGTGGCCTCAACTCGTACGGACCGACTTCGTCCCGCCCGACCCCACCGACGCCGCGATCGTGGACGAAGCCGTCGCCCTCATGCTCAGCCGCTACCGCACCGGATCCTGAACCCCGGACTACCAGCTCACACTGCCAGGCCCCCCATAAGCGTCTCCTGGTCGTGAGTAAACAGACGGCACCTTCGGTGTTCTGTCTGCCTGGCGGCAAGCCCGATTCGGGTGAGAAGCCGCTGGACACATTGGTCCGGGAACTGGACGAGGAACTTGGGGTCCGGCCCCCTGAAACCGTCTGTCCTGGCCGATGTCGAGGCCGCGGCGGCGCCTGAGGGGGTGCCAATGAGGATTGAAGTGACCCCGTAGGCGCCAACACTTTCATTTTATGCCGCGAGGTCCAGCCGTTGATGGAAGCGGGTCCTTGCCTGGTACGGCGTGATGTAGCCGATGGTCGAGTGGAGCCGCTCCCGGTTG
>NZ_JBHXME010000160.1:0-24858 GCF_042721125.1 Streptomyces sp. NPDC058469 | reverse complement strand
CCACCACGCGACGCGTACCACCTGTGCAGTAACCGGAAGGACCACCATGATCTCCACCCTCCTGTCCCAGTTGCGGCATGGGCCGGACGGTGACGCCACCCCCCGTCTCGCCTACGGCGCCGACTACAACCCGGAGCAGTGGCCGCGCGAGGTGTGGGACGACGACATCCGGCTGATGCGCGAGGCCGGCGTCAACATCGTCTCCGTGGGGATCTTCTCCTGGGCCCGCATCCAACCGGCCCGGGACGAGTGGGACTTCGGCTGGCTCGACGAGATCATGGACCTGCTGCACGCGGGCGGCATCGGCGTCGACCTGGCCTCCGCCACCGCGTCCCCGCCGCCGTGGCTGAGCACGGAGCACCCGGAGATCCTCCCGGTGACCGCCGCCGGCGAGACCCTGTGGCCCGGTGGCCGCCAGCACTGGCGTCCCACCTCGCCCGTCTTCCGCGAGCACGCGCTGCGCCTGGTACGGAAGTTGGCCGAACGCTACGCGGACCACCCCGCGCTGGTGGCGTGGCACGTCTCCAACGAGCTCGGCTGCCACAACGTCTACGACTACTCCGACGACGCGGCCCGCGCCTTCCGCGACTGGCTGCGCGCCCGCTACACCACGATCGACACGCTCAACCAGGCCTGGGGCACGGCGTTCTGGTCCCAGCGGTACAGCGACTGGGAGCAGATACTGCCGCCCCGGCTGGCCGCCTCCTTCCCGAACCCCACCCAGCAACTCGACTTCAAGCGCTTCTCCTCCGACGCGCTCAAGGACCATCTGCGCGCGGAGCGCGACCTGTTGCGCGAGATCACGCCGGACGTGCCGGTCACCACCAACTTCATGGTGATGGGCAACACCAAGGGCATGAACTACGCCGACTGGGCCGCCGAGATCGACTTCGTCTCCAACGACCACTACGTCACGCCCGGTTCGCAGGACCGCGACGAGCTGTCCTTCTCCGCGAACCTCGTCAGCGGCATCTCGGGCGGCCGTCCCTGGTTCCTCATGGAGCACTCCACCAGCGCCGTCAACTGGCAGCCCGTCAACGTGGCCAAGCGCCCGGGTGACCTGGCCCGTGACTCGCTGCTGCACGTCGCGCACGGCGCCGACGCCGTCTGCTACTTCCAGTGGCGCCAGTCGGCGGCCGGCGCCGAGAAGTACCACTCCGCGATGGTCCCGCACGCCGGGGCCGACAGCGAGGTCTTCCGCGCGGTGGCCGAACTCGGCCGCATCCTGCGCACGTTGGCCCCGGTCGCGGGCTCGGACCGCGAGACGGCCCGGGTCGGCATCGTCTTCGACTGGGAGTCCTGGTGGGCGAGCGAGCAGGACTCGCACCCCACCGACCGGCTCGACTACCGCCAGGAAGCGCTCGACTGGTACTCCGCCCTCCTCGACCTCGGCATACGCGCCGACATCGTCACGGCACAGACCGGCCTCGACCGCTACGACGTGGTGATCACGCCCGTGCTGCACATGGTCCCCGCGGCCTTGTCCAAGGAACTCACGCGGTACGTCGAGCAGGGCGGCCATCTGGTCTCCACGTACTTCTCCGGCGTCGTCGACGAGAACGACCACATCTGGCTCGGCGGCTACCCGGGCGCCCTGCGCGACCTTCTTGGCATCCGCATCGAGGAGTTCGGCCCGCTGCTCGACGGCGACACGGTCGAACTGGACCTCGACGGTGCCGCCACGGGCTCCCTGTGGACCGACCGGATCACGGTGACCGACGAGGAGGTGGAGGTGCTGGCCCACTACCGCAGCGGAACGTACGCCGGTCGCCCCGCCGTCACCCGCCGTACGGTGGGCGGGGGTTCGGCCGCGTACGTCTCCACACGACTGGGCCGCGAGGGCCTCGCCGGTCTGCTCCCCGAGTTGCTAGCGCCCGCCGGCGTCGGCAGCGAACTCCCGGACTCCGCAAGGGGACTTGTCGAGCTGACCGTGCGCCGCGACGCCGACAGCCGCTATCTGTTCCTGGTCAACCGGACGGACGGGACAGTGCCGTTGACCGGCCTGTCCGGCGAACTCCTGGTCGGCAGCACGGGCGACGACGGTTTCCCGGTCCTCTCCCCCAGGGACGTCGCAGTGGTACGCCAACCAGCGAACTGACGACGGGTCACGTGAGTTCGAGCAGCCCCCGGCGGACGGCCTCCGACACGGCCGCCGCCCGGTTGTCGACCTTGAACTTGCGGTAGATCCGAACGAGATGGGTCTTGACCGTGGCCTCGCTGAGGAACAACGCCTCGGCGATGGCCCGGTTGCTGCGACCCTCGGCCATCAGCCGTACGACCTCGATCTCGCGCTGGGTCAACTCCTGGGCGGGGCTGACCACTTGGCCGACAAGCTCGCCGACGATCTCCGCCGCGAGCCCGACCGAGCCGGCGGCGGCCGTACGAACCGCCTGGAACAGTTCCTCCGGCGGCCCCGCCTTGAGCACATAGCCGCGGGCGCCCGCCTCCAACGCCCGTACGACATCGGCTCGTCCGGCATAGCTGGTCAGCATCACCACCGCCACACCAGGCGCCCGCACGGCGAGACGACGAACGGCCTCGACGCCGTCGATCCCGCTCCCCGGCCCGGCGAACCGCAGATCCATCAGCGCGACATCGGGCATCAACTGGGCTGCCAGGCGTACGGCTTCCTCACCACTCCCGGCCTCGGCGATCACGTCGAGGTCCGGTTCGCCGTCGAGCAGGGCGCGCAGTCCGGCCCGTACGACGGCGTGGTCGTCCGCGACCAGGAGGCGGAGCGGTGCGGCGGTCACGCGGTGGTCGCCGCGGTGAGGGGTGCGACCGGCTGGACCCGGGGCGGGGCGGACACCGTGGCGCGGACCCTGGTCCCCCGCCCCGGCACGCTCCTCACGTCGAGGTCTCCGCCGCATTCGCGCAGTCGCGCCCTGGCCGCGGGAAGCCCGAAGCCGCGGTCCGCGCGGGCACCGGCCGCGAAGGCCGCGGCGGGGTCGAACCCCAGCCCGTCGTCGCTCACTTCGAGTTCCACCCGGTCCCTGTGCCGTCGGTAGGTGACCAACACGCTTGCCGCGCGGGCGTGTTCGCGTACGTTCGCCAGCGTGCTCTGCGCGACACGGAAGAGGGTGGTGGCCGTGTGCTCGTCGAGTACCGGCTGATGCGCGCCCACAGCGCGGAACTGGACCCGGACTCCGGCGCCTTCGGTCCGCGATCGGGCGCACAGCAGACGCAGTGCGTCCTCCAGGCCCGCCTCGGCGACGGCGGCGGGAGTGAGATCGCGGATGATCCGCCGGGTCTCGGCCAGGTTCGCGCCGAGTCCGTCGGCCACGGCTCGGACCCGGGTGCGTGCCACGTCCGGCCGCTCGTCCCAGTCGCGTTCGGCCACCTGCAACAGCATCACGCTGCCGGCGAGTTCCTGGGCCAGGGTGTCGTGCAGGTCGCGGGCGATACGGGTGCGCTCCGCGAGTACGCCCGCCTGACGCTGTTGCTTGGCGAGGGTGTCCCGTGTGTCCCGGAGCTCCCCCACGAGCCGCTGGCGGACGGCCGCGTCCCGCTGCTGGGTCCGGTAGAGCGCGACGGTCGCCCACACCGCCGCGACGGGGACCAGCGCGACCTCGGGGTCAAAGCCGCCCGTGGACCGGACGAGCGACCCGACGAGTACGACGGTGATCACGGCCACCGCCACCACGGCGGCCCGGCCGCCGAGCACGCGCAGGGCGGCGCAGGCGAGCGGAACGGCGCACCACACGTAGGCAGTTGTCAGCGGCGCCTGGGTGAGGAAGGTCAGCACGGTCCACAGCAGGAGCAGTACGGGGACCCAGGCACGCCGGCCGAACGGCCCGAGCCGGTCCCACCACGTCAGTCCGCCCGCGTACACCAGTGCCAGTGCTCCGCTGAGGCTCACGATGTACCAGCACAACGGAACGTCGACGAGGGCGAGCCGGACGAAGCCCGCCCCGACGACGAGGAACAGCGCGAGATGGGAGACGTGCTCCAGGGTGTGCCGACTGCCGCGAGCGGCCGGCGGAGTGCGAGCGGACACGGCGGATCCCCTTGGGCCACATGATCCGGACAGGGTCCCCGAGTCTATCCGCGACCTGTATGACCAGTGTGAACAGTGGGGCCCGTCACGCCCCCGGGTGCAGCCCCAGCCAGCCCGGCGAGGGATCGCCCTTCACCTCGCCGAAGTAGAGGGCGAAGGTCTGCTTCCAGCGCTCGACCTCCGCACGGTCGGCCATGAAGCGGGGGAAGCCGTCGATGTTCGCGTTCGGGTACTCCCAGAGCGGCTTCAGTCCCGCCGGGAGCGTGGTGTCGGTCCGTACCGACCAGCCGTTGAAGGACGCCCGCTGCTGGGCGTCGGACAGCTGCCAGTTGAGGTAGAGCTTGGCGGCCGTCCCGTTCTTGGCCTGCTTCAGGATCGCGGCGCGCTGGCCCCAGGCCATGAACGGGTGGCCGTCGGGCACGACCCACTTCACGGGATTCGAGGAGACCAGCGTGCCGGCCGTGGAGATGCCGATCGCCTTCTGTCCGGCGTAGACCGCGTCACCCGGGGAATTGCTGCCCCGGGCGAACCGCACGTCCTGTGCGGCGAGCGCGGCCACCCAGTCCCAGCCGTAGCGCTCCGCGTACAGCGTGTAGAGGTAGAGGGACGCGTCGTCGTCGTGCGGGTAGGACGAGGCGATCCTCCCCTTCCACTTGGGGTCGATCAGGTCAAGCGGGGACTTCGGGGCGTCCGCACCGACCGCGTCGACGTCGTACAGGAAGCTGAAACCGACCGCGCCGATGGCGACCCAGGCGCCCTGCGGGTCCTTGAACTTGTCGTAGACCTTCGAGAACCCGGCCGGCCTGTAGGGCAGCAGCCGGCCCTGCTCCTTCCACCGCGTGAAGTCCTGCAGCGTCTGCAGTTGTACGACATCGGGGACCAGGGTGTCGGTCGCGAACTGGTTGTCCACGCGCACGTCGTGGTACTTGCTGTAGTCGACGACCAGCATCAGTTCCATGTCGGGGAAACGCTTCTTGAAGGCCGCCTTGGTGGCGTCCTGCTGGGTCGGCGTGTCACCCCCGGCGTAGACCACCAGCTTGCCGCCCTCGGCCAGGGCGGCCCGGTACAGCTCGTCGAGCGTTCGGGTCTCCTCGGCTGCGGCAGAGCTCCGGGAGGACCGCGCGCCCGAGGCGGCTACGGCGGGCGTGGTCGCGGCACCGAGCACACTCATCCCGAGGGCGGCACCGGCTCCACCGGCAAGGACACGTCGTCTGCTGAGAAAACTGGACACTCTGTGGGGCCTCTCTGAGGGGGGCGTGAAGCCATGAGCCGCGTGGGCGTAAGCCCGGCGCCATGGTCATTCGTGATTCTTCAGCCGCCCGAGGGCCGTTCGCGTCGTCCGAACGGAGCGAGGGGTGTGCGCGAGGTTGAAACGGGGTTCAACCGATCGGTTGAACGGGATGGTGCCGGTCCGTCCATCCAGCCGCACAGCCAACAGCACGTCGAAACCCGGGACTTCCGTCATTGCGGTGCCGGGCGCAGCCCCGTGACAGTGACCGTGACGAGTCGTCGTACCGCCGCTTTGGAGGGCAGGACGCCGGCTGCGGCGAGGGCGTGGAGGCAGTAGGTCGCGAGTTCGTCCGGGGAGACGTCGTCGCGGATGTCGCCGGCCTGTGCGCCCTCGGCCAGGAGTTCTCGGAGGAAGCGGTGGAGGTGCTGCTCGGCGCCGACGACGTGTTCACCCTGGTGCAACAGCGCGCCGAGTTCGGGGCCGTGGCCGTGGCGCCGTTGCTGGATGAAGGCGTACGCCTCAAGTACCGCTCCCAACCGGTCACCCGCGCCGCCGGAGCCGTCCCGGAGGTCGGCGAGTTCCTTGAGATGCCCGGCGATCTGCTGCTCGTGCCACGCCGTCATGATCGACTCGACGTCCGGAAAGTACTTGTACAGCGTGGCCCGGCCGATCCCGCTCTCCTCGGCGATCTTCGACATCGTCACCGAGCGCAGCCCCCGCTCGGTCACCAGCACCGCCGTGGTCTCCAACACCGTGTCGCGTACGGCGCGACGGTGCTCCTCGATGGTCTCGTTCCAGAGCTTCGGCACCGCCTCAGCATACGTCTCGCCACCATCGATACACCATGCATTGACAGCGACACAGTGTCTCGATAAAGCTGTCGGGGCGGTAGACGGCGAGGAGACGGGCGGCACGCCTGCCTGACTGGTCACCTTCACCCGCACCCCGAATCCCCCACTCACCCAGAGCCCCACCCGAACCGAGGAACCGAACCCATGCCCACCTCCGAAGCACACATCCCCACCGACCGCCCCAGCCGGTACCTCGTACAACTCTGCAAGCACTTCGACAACAAGGGCCGCCACCTGAGCCATCGCCCGCGCACCCACACACTCCCGGAACTTCGGCCCGATCAGATCCAGGTCGAGTGGACGGACACCGACGGGACCCTCCGCCTGCCGTGGGGGCAGTGCACCCTGCAGGCCCTCCCCGGCACACTGCGAGTGCACGTCGAGGCCGACGGCCAGGAGAACCTGGAGCGACTTCAGGAACTCGTCGGCACGCACATCGGCAGGTTCAGCAGGCGCGATCCGTTGCGGGTGGAGTGGCAGCCGTCCGGGGCTGCCGTCGACGCGCCCGGCGAGGGAGCAGTTCCGCCGCACCAACCGCCCGGCGGCCGGACCAGGTTCCTCGTCATCGGCGTGGTGGTCGTCGCCGTAGCCCTGCATCTCGCGCTCGGCGGAACCGTCCTGGCCCAGATGTCGTGGACCGGCTGGGTCGTGGCGTTTCTGGTGACGGTCGTCGCGGTGAAGGGGGCTCTCGCGGGCGGCCTCGCCCTGCATCGCCACAGGAGTCGTATCGGATAGGCCACACCGGACAGGCCCGGTCGCGCGCATTCGATACCCCCTGGGGGTATAGTCCTGCGCAGACACACCGGAGAGGGGCAGGTTCATGGGAGCGATCGGGCACGCGTTGTCCATTACCGATTCGATGACCTGGGAGGTCACCTGGGCACTGATCCTCGGGTTCACGCTCTCCGCCGTCGTGCAGGCGGTGGTGCGTCGGTCGACGGTCGTACGGCTGCTCGGTGACGACCGGCCGCGCACGCTCGCCCTGGCCGCCGGGCTCGGCGCGGCCTCGTCCTCCTGCTCGTACGCGGCCGTCGCGCTCGCCCGTTCCCTGTTCCGCAAGGGCGCGAACTTCACCGCGGCCATGGCCTTCGAGATCGCCTCCACCAACCTGGTCGTCGAACTCGGCGTGATCCTGGCCCTGTTGATGGGCTGGCAGTTCACCGCGGCCGAGTTCGTCGGCGGACCGATCATGATCGTCGTCCTCGCGGTGCTGTTCCGTCTCTTCCTGCGCCAGCGGCTGCTGGACCAGGCGCAGGAGCAGGCGGAGCGCGGACTGGCCGGTTCCATGGAGGGGCATGCGGCGATGGACATGTCGATCGGGGGCGAGGGGAGCTTCGTCCGTCGGCTGTTCTCGCGGGACGGGTTCACGTCCGTCGCGCACATCTTCGTGATGGAGTGGGCCGCGATCCTGCGCGACCTGGTGGCAGGACTGTTGATCGCGGGCGCGATCGCCGCCTGGGTGCCGGACAGCTTCTGGCACACGTTCTTCCTCGCGGACCATCCCCTCGCCGCGAAGCTGGTCGGACCGCTCGTCGGACCGTTGGTGGCCGTCGCGACCTTCGTCTGCTCGATCGGCAACGTGCCCCTCGCGGTGGTGCTCTGGAAAGGCGGCATCAGCTTCGGCGGGGTGATCGCCTTCATCTACGCCGACCTGCTGATCCTGCCCATCCTGAACATCTACCGGAAGTACTACGGCGCCCGGATGGCCGGCTTCCTGCTCGTCACCTTCTTCACGGCGATGGCCGTCGCCGGGTACATCGTCGAGTTCGCCTTCGGCGGTCTGGGCCTGATCCCCGACCAGGCCGACGCCAAGATCCCCGACGAGGGCATCACCTGGAACTGCACGACCTGGCTCAACATCGTCTTCCTGCTGCTGGCCGCGAGTCTGCTCGTACGGTTCCTGCGCAGCGGCGGCCCGGCCATGCTGCGGATGATGGGCGGCTCACCGAACCAGGGCGAGCAGGAACACGCACACGAGCACCACGAGGACCACCACTAGGACCCGTCCGGTCGTTCGCGCTGCGAAGCTGCCGTTCGACGGGGTGTTGGTGATTTCGCCAGGCTGACGGATCGGTTCAACGCCGGCGGATCAACCATGTACAGGTCCGGCGCAGTCACATCGCGCTTCTCCCGGACTCCCGACTCCTCATTGCGAGCAGCCGCGCGCCCAAGGAGGACATGGGCTCATGGGGGCCGAACGCCCTGGTGTTCTCTCTGGAGAGCGGCGAGCAGGAGGCCGCTTTCCGGTGCTCCGGTACCCGTCGCGGCGGCGCGTTCCTCACGCGGATCACCCCTCCACGGGCGAGGTAACCAGCGAGCAACCGGAGTGGTCCCGGCCGAGCTGCTCGGCGACACCCGGCTTCGCATCGAGGCCTGATACACCGCACCGAACGGCGCGAGTGTCGACACCTGCTCGATGGGGGCATCGGGCAGCCACCACCGCACATAAGCATCCCTGCACAAAAGGCAGTTGCCCATCCGATCCCGGTCATGAACGATCTCGGATCATGACGACGAGCCCCTCCCATCCCCCTGCCCGCCCGCTCGCCCTGATCACCGGAGTGGGCCGGACCGTCGGCATCGGCGCGGGTATCGCACGTCAACTCGCGGCCTCCGGTTGGGACATCGCCTTCACCTACTGGACTCCTTACGACGAGCGCATGGCCTGGGGCCCCGAGGCCGGCGCGACCCATGCCATCGCCGACACCCTCACCCGACACGGCGCCGCCACCACGGCAGTTGAGGCGGACCTCGCCGACCCGGACACCCCGGCCCGTGTCTTCGACGAGGTCGAACACGACCTGGGCGGTGTCACGGCCCTGGTGATGTGCCACTGCGAGTCCGTCGACTCCGGCCTGCTCGACACCACCGTCGAAAGCTTCGACCGGCACTTCGCGGTCAACGCCCGCGCCACCTGGCTGCTGATCCGCGAGTACGGCCGACGGTTCGCCGCCGCCCCGGGCAGCGGCCGGATCATCGCCCTCACCAGCGATCACACCGTGAACAACCTCCCCTACGGCGCCAGCAAGGGCGCCCTGGATCGCATCACTCTGGCCGCCGCGCACGAACTCGCCCACCTCGGCGTCACCGCCAACGTCATCAACCCGGGGCCGGTGGACACCGGTTGGATGACCGACGAAGACCGCGCGCAGGTGCTCCGGCAAACACCGCTCAGCCGCCTCGGCACCCCGCAGGACACCGCCCACCTCGTCGACTTCCTCTGCTCACCGGAAGGCCAGTGGATCAACGGCCAACTCCTCATGAGCAACGGCGGATTCGCGTAGCACCCGGGCAGCCAATCCCGTGACAACCCCGGACCATCACTCCCCTCAAGGAGGCACCCGCCTCAAGCAGCACGAGCGCAGTCCTCGGCCAGCCGCAAGCTCTGCCCGACCGCGTGCGGGATGTCGTCGACCGGGAACAGCGCGTGCCGTACGGTCCGTTCGGCATCGACGATCAGGATCAGGCGTTTGTGGCGCAGGCGGCCGGCGCCGCGGAAGGTCGGCAGCCGTAGGGCCGCGCCCAGTTGGTGGTGGGCGTCGGAGAGGAGGGGGTACGGGATCCTCTCGGTGCGGGCGAACTCCGCCTGTTCGTCCGGGAGTTGGGTGCTGATGCCGCGTACGTCCACGCCCGCCCCGCGGAAGTCGGGCCAGGCGTCTCGGAAGAGGCGGTTCTCCAGCGTGCAGCCGGCCACTCCGGGGATCGGCTCGTCCCAGTCGACTCCCGTGCCGGGGTAGGTGAACAGCACGGTCGCGGCGGCGTCCGGCGAGACCACGGGCAGGTCGGTGCCTTGTGTGTCGGGGAGTTGGAGGTCTTCGGGCAGGCGGGTGCCGGCCAGGGCGTGCACGCGGGTGTGCTCGGCGCTGTCGGTGTCGGCCGTGGCGGTGAGGCTTCCGTCGCCGAGCACCCATCGGTCGCCCCAGTCCTGCATGGCGACGAGGAGGGGCAGCAGTGCGAGTCCGGCATCGGTGAGCACGTACTCGTAGCGCACCGGGCGTCGCTGGTAGAGGCTGCGGCGCAGGACGCCCTGGGCGACGAGCCGGCCGAGGCGCTCGGTGAGGACGTTGCGGGACAGGCCGATCTCGGCGGCCAGTGCGTCGAAGCGGACGTGTCCGCGTGCAATCTCCCGCAGTACCAGAACGTTCCACCAGTCCCCCAGAACCACGGCGGCCCGGGCGATGCCGCAGGTCTCGTCGGCGTTGTGCATCCTCATGGACCCATAGTAGGTTCTCTTTCAGGACTCACTTTGTTTCTCAGTGGAACTTACCGCCCGCCATCGCGCGGGCCCAGCGTGAGGAGCTGCACCGTGACCGCCATCAGTCGGGTCGTCGCACGGGAGATCATCGACAGTCGGGGCAATCCGACCGTCGAGGTGGACGTGGAACTCAAGGACGGTTCGCTCGGCCGCGCCGCCGTACCGTCGGGCGCCTCCACCGGCGCCCGGGAAGCGGTCGAACTCCGCGACGGCGACCCAACCCGCTTCCATGGCAAGGGAGTTCGGCGCGCTGTCGACGCCGTCAACGAGAGCATCGCGGACGCCGTGATCGGACTCGACGCCGAGAACCAGGCCGCCGTGGACCGGACCATGATCGAACTGGACGGTACGGACAGCAAGTCACGACTCGGCGCCAACGCCCTGCTCGGCGTCTCCCTGGCCACCGCCAAGGCGGCCGCGGCCGCCCACCGACTGCCGCTGTACCGCTACATCGGCGGCGTCGACGCGCGCCTGCTGCCGGTGCCGATGATGAACATCGTCAACGGCGGCGCGCACGCCGACAATCCGCTCGACTTCCAGGAGTTCATGATCGCGCCCATCGGCGCGGCCACCTTCACCGAGGCCGTCCGGATGGGCTCCGAGGTCTTCCACACCCTGCGCCGCGACCTGATCGCCGCCGGCCACAGCGCGAACGTGGGCGACGAGGGCGGCTTCGCCCCCGACCTGCGCACCGCCGATGAGGCCCTCGACTTCGTCGTACACGCCATCGAGAAGACGGGCTACAAGCCCGGCACCGACATCACCCTCGTCATGGACCCGGCCACGTCCGAGTTCTTCCACGACGGCGTCTACGACTACACGGGCGAGGGCGTCCGCCGTACGCCGGCCGAACACGCCGACTACCTCGCGACGTTGGTCGACCGCTACCCCGTCGCGTCGATCGAGGACCCGATGGCCGAGGACGACCACGACGGCTGGCAGGCGCTCACCGCCCGGCTCGGCGAGCGCTGCCAGCTGACCGGCGACGACGTGTTCTGCACCAACGAGACGCTGTTGAGCGCCGGAATCCGGGACGGGATCGCCAACTCGATCCTGGTGAAGGTCAATCAGATCGGCACCCTCACCGAGACCCTGGCCACCGTCGCGACGGCTCACCGCGCCGGCTACACCGTCGTCATGTCCCACCGCTCCGGAGAGACCGAGGACACCACCATCGCCGACCTCGCCGTCGCGACCGGCTGCGGCCAGATCAAGACCGGTTCACTGTCCCGCGCCGACCGCACCGCCAAGTACAACCAACTCATCCGCATCGAGGAGGACTTGGGCACCCAGGCGCGGTACGCGGGACGCGCCGCGCTGGGGCTGCGCCGCTGACAGCCGGGACGACGCGTCGCGGATCTCGTGGGTCCTTACTCCACGTCGGCGCTGCGCGGAAACACGTGACGGGCACACACCGGTCGTTGGCATCGTTTTACCACTGAGCCTCGACGGCGTCGGTCGGTTCATCGCTCAGCTCAAGGGATCAGCACGATCTTTCCGCGTGTGTGACGCTTCTCGAGTTCGGCGAACGCGTCACGGACGCGGTCGAGCGGGTAGGTCGCGGCGATGGGGATCTCGATACGGCCGGAGGCGACGAGGTCGGCCATCTCGGTGAGGACCTCTCGGGTGGAGGCGTCGGCGCTGCCGGCGCTCCTGGTGCCGAGTTCCTGTGCCTTCTGGAACGAGATGATCGTCTCGATCCGGTCCCTGGGAATGCCTAGTTCCACGGCGAGTTGGACGTAGTCGGGGCCGAAGAGGTCGATGAAGGCGTCGATCCCGCCGGGCGCCGCCGCCGTGAGCGCACCGGCGAGCTGGTCACCGTACGGGACCGGGGTCGCGCCGTGGGCGGTGAGCCAGTCGGCGTTGGCGGGCGAGGCGATGCCGAGGACGTGCGCGCCGCGTACGGCGAGGAGTTGGACGACGACGGTACCCACACCGCCGGCGGCGGCCGAGACGGCGACGGTCTCACCGGGCTTGGGGGCCACCGCTTCGACGGCGGCCCACGCGGTGCAGCCGACGACGTAGAGGGACCCGGCCACCTCCCAACTCAGGGCGTCCGGCTTGAGGATGAGCTGCGACACCGGTACGACGACGTGGGTGGCCTGGCTGGAGCGCTGCCAGGAGAAGCCGAGAACCTCGTCGCCGAGGCCGAAGTCGGTGACGCCCTCGCCGAGTTCGGTGACCACGCCGGCGAGGTCGCTGCCCTGGCCGGACGGGAAGGTCGCGGGGAACCGCTCGTGCATCACGCCCGAACGGATTGACGCCTCACCGGGGTTGATGCCCGCCGCACGGACCTCGACGAGGACCTCTCCTGCGGCGGGAACGGGCATCGGCACCTCGGTGACCTGGAGGACATCGCGGTCGCCGTACTGGTCGAAGCGCACTGCTCGTGCTGGTGCGGGGCTCATCAGGTCTCCTTCGTCCGGGGTGTTGGCCCGGGTGCGGGGGATGCGGGTGTGGTGGCGCGGAGCACGGCGAGCGCGCTTGCGAGGTGGCCGAGCGCCGTGTCGGGGAGTGGGCCGGCCAGTCGCGTCGCGAGTTCACGGTCGAATACGGGACCGGCCTCGGTCACCAACTCCCGCCCGGCCGACGTCAGTTCGACGATCGAGGAGCGGCGGTCGGCGGGGTGAGGTCGCCGGGTGCAGTGACCGAGTCTCTCCAGCCGGTCGACGGCCTGACTCGCGCCGCCGACCGTGATCGAGAGGGCGGCGGCTATGTCGTTCACCCGGCAGGAGCCCGCGCGCTCGACGACGAGCATCACGTTCAGACCGCCCAGGGTCACCTCGCACTCCTGCCGGAGGCGGGCGTCGATCCCGTTCCACAGGTCGGTCTCGAAGCGCACCAGGTCGTCGAAGAGTTGCCGCAGGTCCACGGACGGGGTCCTTCCGACTGAGTGCATTAGCTCTAATCATCTTAGCGCTAATGCACTCAGCCGCAACCTGCGGCAGCTCGGCCGCATCGATCCCCGCGTGGTCAGACCTGCGTCGAGTCCTTCCCGTATGACGACTCGGTGACGCGCTCCGGCGCGGCTGCGGACGCGGGACCGCCCTCGCTCAGACCGAACCGCTCGTGGAACTTCCGCAGGAAGCCGGGCGCGTACCAGGCCGAACGGCCGAGCAGGCGCATCGCGGCGGGGACGAGGATGCCGCGTACCGCGACGGCGTCGATGAGGATGGCCAACCCGCTGCCCAGGCCGAACAGTTGCATGAAGCTGAGCTTGGCCGTCCCGAAGGCGAAGAAGCTCACCGCGAGCAGGCAGGCCGCCGCGGTGACGATACGTCCCGTGTGCCCGAGGCCGTTGGTCACGGCGGACTCGTTGTCCTCGCCGAGGTCGTGGAGTTCCTTGATCCGGCTGGTGACGAAGACCTCGTAGTCCATCGAGAGGCCGAAGGCGATGCAGAACATCAGCACCGTCATGGACACATCCATGGGCTGTGCCGTGAAGCCGAGCAGGGAGGAGAGGTGGCCGTCCTGGAAGATCCAGGTCATGACGCCGAGGGTCGCGCCCAGGCTGACCATGTTGAGGACCAGTGCGCGCAGCGGCTGGACGACGCTGCCGGTGAAGAGGAAGAGCAGGAGGAAGGTGGTGAGGGCGACCAGGGCCACGGCGAGCGGGAGCCGGCTGCTGACGGAGTGCTTGGAGTCGACCAGGACGGCGTCAACTCCGCCTACCAGGGGGTGTGTTCCGGCGGGCGGGGCGACCGCCCGCACGTCCCGGACCAGGCTCTGGGCCGCGTCTGACTTCGGTGTCAGGGTGCTCACGACGTTGAGCTGCTGTGCGTCGGGGCGGCCGAGGGCGGTGGTGCCGGGTCCGGTCGCCGCGGGCTGTCCGGCGGCGTAGGTTCCCGTGCTGGTCTCGACGCGGACGACGCCCTCGAGTCCGGACAGTTCGGTCGCGTACGACTGCAGTGGGGCCTTGCTCAGGGGCTTGTCGATGACGATGTGGAGCGCGGAGTCGTCGTTGCCGTTGAACTTCTCGCGCAGTACCGAGGAGACCTGGCGGCTCGTGGCGTCCTCGGGCAGGACGCGTTCGTCCGGGGTGCCGAAGGTGATGCCGAGGAGCGGACTCGCCGCGACCAGCAGGACCGCGAGGACGGGCAGCGCGGTGAGCGCGGGCCGCCGCATGACGGTGGCGGCCAGCCGTCCCCACAGGGGTGCGCGGGTGGCGGAGCGCGCACGGTTCGCCCACGGCAGCCGCCCGCCGTTGACCCGGTGGCCCAGGACGACGAACAGGGCCGGCATGACGAACAGGGTGCTGACGGCCGCGATGACGACGACACCGACACCGGCGTAGCCGAACGAGCGCAGGAAGTACTGCGGGAACACCAGGAGTGCCGCGAGCGCCGCCGCCACGGTCGCGGCGGAGAACGCGACCGTACGGCCCGCGGTGCTCACCGTGCGCCGGACGGCGTCGTCCACGCTCGCCCCCGTCGCGAGCTGCTCCCGGAACCGGCTGACCATCAGCAGGGCGTAGTCGATGCCGAGGCCGAGGCCCAGCGCGGTGGTCAGGTTGATCGCGAAGACGGAGACGTCGGTGACGCTGCCGAGGACGTACAGCTCCGCGAACGTGCCCGCGATGGCGATGGTCCCGATCGCCAGCGGCAGCAGGGCCGCGACCATGCTGCCGAACACGAGCAGGAGCAGGAGCAGGGTGAGCGGCACGGCGATGGACTCGGCCAGGACGAGATCCTCGCCCGACTGTGTGCCCATCGCGCTGGTCACGGCGGCGCCGCCGCCCGCCCGGACCTTGAGTGTCTTCTCGTACGGTCCGGTGTAGGCGTCGATGACGCTCTTGGCGTTCTCGTCCCGCTCGGTGTCGTCACCCTTCACATGGGCGAGCACCATGGCGTCGCGACCGTCCTTGGAGAGGAGGTCCGAACTGCCCGTGTCCCAGTACGAGATGACGTTCTCAAGGTGCTGGTCCTTCTTGAGGTCGGCCACCAGTTCCTGGCCGCTGTGCCGCGCGGCCGGGGCGTCGACGCGCCCTTCGGAAGCACCGACCAGCAGGACCAGATTCGTCTCCCCGCCGAACTTCTGGTCAATGACCTTGGCGGCCCGGGAGGACTGGGAGGCCGGGTCGTCGTAGCCGCCTCCCAGCAACTTGGCGAACGCGCCGGCGCCCAGGACGCCCATGAGGGCCACAGCCACGACGGCGACGACGAGTACCAGCCGGGATCGGCGGATCGCCAGTTCGGCTATGCGTTCAAACACGCCTGTTCTCCTTTGATGTCCATACGGTGAAAGAGGCGCGAAACAGCCGGAGTTGATCAACGGGGCACTCTTCGTCGCCGCGCACGACGTTAGTGAGGAGCAAGAAGATTTGGCAGTGTTAGATTTTCCTCACACCTTGGACCTTCGCGACGTCCAACGGGAGTTGCCGTCGTACGGTCGGGTGCATGCCCGTCGACGAAGACACGACCGCCCCGCTCTCGCTGCGCCAGCGGCGCCGGGCCGCCGCCACCCAGGAGATCGTGGACGCGGCCGAGCGCCACCTCACCGAACACGGGCCTGCCGCCCTGTCGTTGCGAGCGGTCGCCCGCAGCCTCGGCATGACCGTGCAGGCGCTCTACCACTACTTCCCGAGCCGGAACGCCCTCGTCACCGCGCTCGTCACCAAGGCGTACGACGACCTGGCCGATGCCGTGCAGACCGCCGTCGACACCCCGCCGGACGAGGCGGACCTGCCCCGCCTGGTGATCGCGACCGAGGGCTACCGCCGCTGGGCCATCGCCCACCCCGAGCGCTTCCAACTCCTCTACGGAACACCGCTGCGGGACTACGCCGCCCCGACCGACGGCCCGACCACCCAGGCCTCGCGCCGGATGAGCGAGATCTTCGAGCGCGAGCTGTTCGAGGGCTTCAGCTCGGAGCAACTCGCCGCGGCCGACATACCCGTGCTTTCACCGCCGCTCCAGGCGTACTTGGAGCAGCTGCCGCACTACGGCCACGGATACCTGCCCTCCCCCGCGACCGCTCTGCTGATGAGCGCGTGGGGGCACCTGCACGGCCTTGTCGCCCTGGAGGTGTTCGGGCACACCTCCTTCCTCGGTGAGCATCAGGCCGAGCTCTTCCGCATGGGCATGCGGAACCTGCTGGCGGACATCCACCGCCGCATCCCCGAGCACGTGAGCCCGCCGTCGTCCTAGGTTCACAGGCAAGGGGACTGCCGCGCGCGGGTTGCTTGCAGCCTGCGCTGACGTCGCACTAGCTTGCCGACGTGGATCTCTTCTCACGCTCTTGGACGGCGCTGCTCGCGGCGGTGGCGGACCTCTCGGACGAGGACTTCGCGCGGCCGTCGGGCTGTGCCGGGTGGCTGGTGCGGGACCTGGTCTGTCATCTGGTCATCGACGCCCAGGACGTCCTGATCACCCTCGTGACGCCCGCCGACACACCACCGACCCGCGACGCGGTGACCTACTGGGCCGTCAGCCGGACACCGCCCACCGGCGACGACCCGCTCGACGCGCTGGTCGTCCGGCTGGCCGCCGCGTACGGGGAGCCCCGGCTGCTGAAGTTCCATCTGGACGACGTCGGTTCGGCCGCGGGCCGCGCGGCCCGGCTCGCCGATCCCGGCCTGCGGGTGAACACGCAGGACGAGGTCCTCACCGCGGGCGACTACATCTCCGCGTACGTCCTGGAGTGGACCCTGCACCATCTCGACCTGGTCGCACACCTCCCGGACGCGGCGGGGCCTTCGGCGGAAGTGCTGGCCGGGGCCCGCGAGTTGCTGGAGAAGATCGCCGGGACCGCGTTCCCGTCATCGTTCTCCGATACGGATGCCCTGCTCGTGGGCACCAGGCGACGCGCTCCGAGCGACAGGGAGACGGCTCAACTGGGCGTGCTGTGCACCACGTTGCCGCTCATCCTCGGATAGCCCTCCGGTTCGACCGACCCTCTTCGCGGTACTGCCCCTCGGCAACTCGGGCTGGGATCACCCGAGTTGCCGAGGTATGGCGAGCGGCCTCAACACTCAGATCGCGGCGGCCGCGGCGCGGCCCGCCTGGCGGCCGGAGAACAGGCAGCCGCCGAGGAAGGTGCCCTCCATCGAGCGGTAGCCGTGGACTCCCCCGCCGCCGAAGCCGGACACCTCACCGGCCGCGTACAGACCGGGGATTGGCGTACCGGTGGCGTCCAGGACCCGGCCCGAGAGGTCGGTCTGCAGGCCGCCGAGGGTCTTGCGGGTGAGGATGTTGAGGCGGACGGCGATCAGGGGTCCGGCGCTCGGGTCGAGGATCTTGTGGATCGCGGCCGTGCGGCTGAGTGAATCCCCGGTGTAGGAAAGGGCGTTGCGGATGCCCATCACCTGGGCGTCCTTCGAGTACGGGTTGTCGATCTCCCGGTCCCGGGCCTCGATCTGCCGCTGGAGGTCCGCCAGTTTGATGAGGCCGTCGCCGGTGACCTTGTTCATGCCGAGGACCAGTTCGGAGAGGCTGGAGGCGGTGACGAAGTCGACCCCGTTCTTCCTGAACTTCTCGATCGGCTCCGGCGTCTGCCAGATGCGCGAAAGGAGCATCAGGATGTCCTTGTTGGTGAGGTCCGGGTTCTGCTCGGAACCGGAGAGCGCGAACTCCTTCGCGATGATCTTGCTCGTGGTGACGAACCACGAGTAGTCGTAACCGCTGGCGGTGATCGAGCCCAGGGTGTGGAGAGTGTCGTAGCCCGGCATGTCGGGGGCGGAGAACCGCTTGCCGGTGGCGTCGAACCACATCGACGACGGTCCCGGGAGGATGCGGATGCCGTGGTTGGGCCAGATCGGGTCGTAGTTCCTGAGGCCCTCGGTGTAGTGCCACATCCGGTCGGGGTTGACGATACGGCCGCCCGCCGCCGAGGTGATCCCGAGCATCCGGCCGTCCACGTAGGCCGGCACTCCGGTGATCATGGTCTTGGGCGGGGTGCCGAGCCGGGCCGGCCAGTTCTGGCGTACGAGATCGTGGTTGGCGCCTATGCCGCCCGAGGTCACGATCACCACAGGGGCGTTGAGTTCGAAGTCGCCCACCACCGTACGGGAGGTGGCCTTGCCGCGCTGGGCGGTGCTGGGTTCGAGGATCGCGCCGCGCACGCCGGTCACGGCACCGCCGGTGCGGACGATCTCGTCGACGCGGTGCCGGAACTTGAAGGTCACCTTGCCGCTGGCGACCCCGGCCCGCACCTGCTTCTCGAACGGCTCGACCACGGCCGGGCCGGTGCCCCAGGTGACGTGGAAGCGGGGCACCGAGTTGCCGTGTCCGTCCGCGAGGCCGCCGCCGCGCTCGGCCCAGCCGACGATCGGGAACCAGCGGATGCCGAGGCCGTAGAGCCAGGACCGCTTCTCCCCGGCCGCGAAGTCCACATACGCTTCAGCCCACTTGTGGGCCCAGTAGTCCTGGCCGGTCGGGTCGTCGATGCCGCGGTCGAAGCCGGCCGTGCCCAACCAGTCCTGCCACGCCAGCTCTTGGGAGTCCTTGATGCCCATGAGCCGCTGCTCGTCGGAGTCGATCAGGAACAGTCCGCCGAAGGACCAGAAGGCCTGGCCGCCGAGGTTGGACTCGGGTTCCTGGTCCAGGAGCAGCACCTTCTTTCCTGCGGCGACCAGTTCGGCGGTCGCGACGAGACCGGCGAGGCCGTGGCCGACGACGATGGCGTCCGCGTCCGAGGTGCCGGCCGCGAACGCCGGTACGGCATGCGCCGCGAGAGCGGCGCCGGCGGCGACACCGCCGGCCACCGTCAGGGCTCTTCGTCTGCTGATCGTTGTGGGGGCCGAGTTCTCCATGGGGTGCCTTCCGGATGAGATACGGGAGGTGCGGGAGGTGTGTCCGACACGTGGAACGTGCCGCGACACCTCTGTTGTTACCGCCGGTAGCACCCAAAGAAACCAAGCTGTGTCAGCCGTGTTGCGGGAGTCGGGTTCAGGACCGGGTGAGTGGGGTTCAAGACAGGTCGAGCGGGCCGTCACGGTCGATGAAGCGGCCCGACCTGGCGCCGGGTTCCTCGGTCGCGAGCCGGACGATCGCGTCGGTTCCCTCGGTGACGGTCTGGGGGCCGCTGTGGCCGTTGAGGTCGGTCGCCGTGTAGCCGGGATCGGCGGCGTTGACGCGAACGTCCTTGAACGCCTTGGCGTATTGGGTGGTCAGCATGGTGAGCGCCGCCTTGGAGGCGGTGTAGAGCGGCGCGACGACGGAGGACTCGATCCGCGACGGGTCGTGGGTGATGGCGAGCGAGCCCATGCCGCTGCTGACGTTGATGACGACCGGGTCGGGCGAGCGGCGCAGCAGCGGGAGGAACGCGGTGATCGTCCGGACCACACCGAAGACGTTGACGTCGAAGACGCCGAGCGCGTCCGCGCCGGTCAGGTCGGCGGGATCGCCGTGCGGGCCGTGTACACCGGCGTTGTTGATCAGGACGTCCACGACGCCTTCGTGTGCGGCGACATCGGCCGCAGCGGCGGTGACGGAGGCGTCGTCGGTGACGTCGATACGGACGAACCGAGCACCGAGTGCGGCGGCGGCCTCCGCGCCCCGTTCCTGGTCGCGGGCTCCGACGATCACGGTGTGGCCGAGGGCGAGGAGGCGGCGGGCGGTCTCGTGGCCGAGGCCCTTGTTGGCTCCGGTGATGAACGTGGTGGTCATGCGTCGATCGTGCCCACCGCGCGAGTGCGCTGCCAGGGACGCTTCGACCGTAGGAACGGCATTACCAGGATCGGGAGTTGGGGGAGGATGGAGGACATGGCGACGAACGAGGGGCTGGAACTGGGACTGAGGTCGGGGCTGGGATTGGGATTGGGTGCGACGATTCGTGCCTGGCGGGAGCGGTTGTCCCCGTCGGCCGTGGGGCTGCCGTCCGGTCGGTCCCGGCGCGCGACCGGTCTGCGCCGCGAGGAACTCGCCGAACGTGCCGGGGTGTCGGTGGACTACGTGGTGCGGCTGGAGCAGGGGCGGTCCACGGCGCCCTCCGCCCAGGTCGTCGCCTCGCTCGCCGATGCCCTCCAACTGACCGCCGTAGAACGGGAGCACCTCTACCGCATGGCCGGGCTGGTCCCGCCGAACGACGAGCCGATCCCCGATCACCTGCCGTCAGGGGTGCACCGCGTGTTGAAGCGGCTCGGGGACGTCGCCGTCGCCGTGTTCGCCGCCGACTGGCAGCTGATCTGGTGGAACCCCGGGTGGGCGGCGCTGCTCGGCGACCCGTCGAACAAGCCGCCGGAGCAGCGCAACTTCGCGCGCGAGCGGTTTCCGGTCGGTTCCGGCGACGACGTGCGTGACGTACGCATCGCCTCATGGCCGGTGCTGGTGACGAACGGTGACGCCTCGGACCTCGCGATCGTGTCCGACCTGCGCCGTGCCACGGGCCGCTTCCCGCACGACGTCCGCCTGGCGGAGCTGATCCGTCAACTCACCGCGGGCAACGCGACGTTCGCCCGGCTGTGGGCGAGCGGCACGGTGGCCGCACATCGCGAGGACCGCAAGACGGTCGAGCATCCCGAGGTCGGACCCGTGGACGTGGACTGCGATGTCCTGACGGACGGCGATTCAGACCTGAAGATCGTCATCTTGACGGCAGCGCCCGGCAGTTCGGACGAGGCCGGGTTGCGGCGGGCGATGGCCGGTGACGGCTTGCGCGCACCCAGCTTCTGAGCGGGTCAGTGCTTGGCGAACTGGACCCGCGTGGGCTGCGTGACGTTCGCTCGCACCGCGAGTGCGGAGACGGTGAGTTGTTCGCCGTAGATGTCGGTGAGCCTGAGTGCGTCGCCGCAGCCGCTGCCGTCTTCTGAGATGAAGTAGTTGTAGTCGGTGCGCTGCAACTGACGCCAGCCGCTGGCCGTGCGAACTTCGAGGCGGGCCAGGGGATTTCGGTGGCCGATCGCCTGAATGCCGCACCAGTAGCGGGTGGAACCGGTCTTGTAGCGGATCGAGATCGTGTCCGAGGTGCTGGGGCTCGCCAGGTTCCAGGTGATCGGGATCCGGCCGGCCGAAGGGGCGGCGAGTTTGGCGAAGGCCTGTGCGCTGAGGTCGATCTGGCCGGGTGCGCAGTCCCCCGGGCATTCGTTGGTGATGCGGACCGTGATCGTCGCGCCGTTGGACGCGTGAACGAGCACGTACGCCCCGCACGCCTTGGACGACTCGTAGTCCGCGGTGTTCATCGCGCCGGTCATGACGTCGCCGCTCGGGTCGTACAGGCAGGCGCCGCCGCCGTCCGCGTCGTAGAAGGTGGCGACTCCTCGGTAGGTGACGCCGGGGCGGATGCGTCCGGCCAACGACGCGGTGCCGGACGCCTGTTGGCCGGTCTTCGTGGCCGACGATGCGGCGGGCGTGGTGGCCGCGCGGGCGGTCGGTGTCGCCGACGGCTTCTTCGATGCGGCGGTTGCCCGCGCGGAGGCGGTCGAAGTGCCGGTCGCGGACGGCGAGTTGGCCGGACTGGCGCTGGTCGCGGAGGGCTCGGTCGCGGCGCTTCCCGCCTCGGCCTTCACATCCTCGTCGTTCTTGTGACCGGGCAGGAGCACCAGGGCCAGAGAGACGACGATGAGTACCGCGGCCGCCGACAGGAACAGCCACCGCTTGGACACCGGACCTCCTAGATGGCCGCCACCCGTTGCTCGGAGGGAGGGAGGCAGCGATCGTGCCAGCCTCGGAGGGACGGCGGCAAGCCCTTTCTCCGGGAGCGTAGTTGGGGACAGATGTCGCGTCGCCGTGCTGACGGGGCTCCTGGTGTGTCCCGACCCCACTTCCGGTCGCGCCATCGAAACCGCCGGCCTGAAGGTCAGTTACGGACGCTCGAACCCGTCGGCCCGGCTCCAACGGAGCGTGGTGTCCCTCCCGAAGACAACCTGCTGCCCGTCATCGGAGACGGAGGCCCGTTCCCAACCGTCGAAGTCCTTCGTGACGTTGACGCTCCACTCGGCCAGGCTGCCGGTACCCACGGCCGCGATGGACTCGGTCGGCGGTTCACCGTCGTAGCAGTAGGAGCCGAAGTCGGCGATTGCCGCGACGGTTCCGTTCTTGGTGCGCAGTTCAATGCCCTGGCATGCGTCGGTCTTCGTCCGGTAGATGACTTTAGGTTCGGTCCATGCCTTCGCCCGGGGACTGTAGTGCTGCTCGACGAGCCCCTTGCCGCGCAGGTAGTGCAGGGCCACCCGGCGTCCGTCGTCGAGTTTCACCTCGGCGTTGTACGGGCTGGGGCTGCCACTCCAGGGGAGGTCGCTCTTCTCCAACTCGGCTGCGTACACGGAGGAATCCGGCGAGGCGCTCACGGAAGGGGCGTTCATCGCCGGGTCCTGGTGAGCGCCGCATGCCGCCGCAGCGATCACCACCGACACCGCCGCCGTCGCCCTGACCAGCATCTGAATGCCGGGCCTGTGCATACACGCCTCCCGTCGCCCTTCCTCAGCGCAGCATAAGCACGATCTAGCTGTCCATGGTGGGGTGTCGGTTGCTCAGCAGGTCCCTCGCGGCCTGGAGTGCGTCGAATCGGAGGGCCTCGAAGGACACGGTCCGGTCGTCGTCCCGGTCGGCGAGTGAGATCGCGCAGTCGACGATCGGCTGGAGTGTGTCCGGGTAGTCGAGCGCCTCAGCGACCTCGGTCCAGATCAGCTCGGCGCCGGTGGCCGGATCGAGGCTGCCGTCGGAGATCTGCTCGGCCAGCCAGTGGGCGTGGGCCCATTTCGCGGCCGTAGGGTCTGCTGGTGGTTCGAAGGACAGCCCCAGTTCGTCGAGTACTTGGCCAAAGAGCTCAGGTGCTTCGGGCTCGTCTTTCCGCGCGAGGCCTGCCAGGAGGGGGAGGGAAGGGCTGTCGACATCCGCGAGGAGTGCGTCCAAGCCCGCCCGAATGAGCTGGTCGGACCCCACGTGGCAGCCGAAGGCGCGAGACCTGGCGAGTCGCCCGAGCTGCGCCATGGCCTCTTCCCCGGTCATGTCCTCGGACTCCGTTCACCTGGTGGGAGGCCGATCGTGTCACGACCGGGTCGCCGTTCCGCCACCGGTTTTCAGGGTGCCCGCACCGGCGTCCAGCTGGTCGGGGCGTCAGAAGGACACGCCGTCGCCGTGGCCGACGTCCAGCCGATTCATGGTGTGGTCGGCGGCATGGTCCAGATACGCCGCTCAGCGCTGAGTGGGTCGTCGAGGGCCTGCGGGACGGTGTCCCAAGTCATCGTCGTGCGGCGCTTGTTGGTGTAGCGGGGCCAGTTGGGGCCCGGGTCCAGGTCGCGGACGAAGGCGACCCAGGCGCCGTGCATCGCGTCCGCGAGGGACTGGGGTGGATGCGGGCCTGTCGCGGCCGTGACGCGCTCGGCGTTCAGGAGGTCGAAGGCGAAGGGGATTTCGGTGCAGTGGGCGGCGCTGCCCCAGGTGAAGTGGTAGAGCCAGGTGGGGAGTTCGTGGTGTGCGTGGGACTCTGCGAGGGCGAGGGACGGGCCGCGGAAGATGGCGTCGGTGAGGGCTTGGCCCATGCGTAGCGCCGGGTCCGCCCTGTCTTGGAGAGCTGTGTACATGGTCACGGCATCGGGCCCCAGGCCGTGACCGGTCAGCATGGCTTCAACTGCCGCTACCGGCGCGGGTATTGGCGTGGTCCCGGGCGGTGGGTAGAACTCGCGCCGGGTGAAGCCGAGCAGGAGTGGTACCGGGGCCGCGCTGCCGTCGGCGAAGGCATCGGGGACGGGGACCGGGATCAACTCCCCGTCCGCGAAAGGCGCCGGCGTCAGGCCTGCCTCAGGTGTGGCCAAGGCGTCCTGAAGGGCTAGCAGTTCGTCGCCGGTGAGGTCGCGGAGGGCGGAGGCGAGGGCGGGGACGCCGGTGCGTTCCGTCAGGCGGGCCGAGTCGGCGAGGGCGTCGCGGCGGTGCTGCGGGGACTTGACGGCGCCGGACTGGGAGATCGCCGCGCGGAAGAGCCCGTGCGCGGACGGGGTCGCCATCAGGGTCTGCGCGGCACCGCCTCCCGCCGACTGACCGGCGATGGTGACTTTCCCGGGGTCGCCGCCGAACGCGTCGATGTTGTCGCGTACCCAGGTCAGCGCGGCGATCCAGTCGAGCACGGCGCGGTTGTCGGGGGCGTCGTCGAGGTGGAGGAAGCCCTCGATGCCGAGCCGGTAGCCGATGGACACGAGGACGATGCCGTCGCGGGCGAAGGCGGAGCCGTCGTACCAGGGACTGGCGGCGGAACCGGCGACGTAGCCGCCGCCGTGGATCCAGACGAGGACCGGCAGGTCGGCGCCCGGGTGCGGGTCCGGGGTGAAGACGTTGAGGTTCAGCACCCCGTCGCCCGGTATCGACGGCTCGGGGATGGTGGTGGGGCCGTCCAGGATGAAAGGGCGGCGTTGCGCGGTGGGCCCGTACCGGGTCGCGTCGAGCGGTTCGGTCCACGGCTTGGTCGGAACGGGGGCGGCGAAGCGGAGTTCGCCGACGGGGGCCTCGGCGTAGGGGATGCCGAGGAAACGGGCTGTGGAGTGCTGCCACGTCCCGAGGACGGGGCCCTGGGACGTGACAGCGAGTACGGACTGGGGCACGGAGCAACTTCCTTGTGGAGGTGGGAGGTTCGGGTTGTGGCGGGGGGGCCGGGT
>NZ_JBHXME010000159.1:18479-25415 GCF_042721125.1 Streptomyces sp. NPDC058469 | reverse complement strand
ACGGACGGCCCCGGGTCGTCGCCGCGCCCCGGGAGGCGACGGGTACGTCCGGCCCGCGACCCGTGGTCCTCGCCCCGTACCCGGACGATCATCCGCAGGAAGCCCCGGACGGCTCCGGTGCTCAACTTCCGCACACGGACGCCGAGTTGCCCGCCGGTCGGCTGGGGATCGGCCCCGCCGTCCCCGTACTGGACCTGCCCCGCTCCTGGGCCTCCGCCCGCACCGCCCTCCGCTTCACCGCCGACGGCACCGCACAGGACCCCGGCCAGCGCATCGTGCACGCCGACGAACTCGGCGGCATCGCCCTCCTGGCCGCACTGGTCGCGCCGGGTGCCGAACCGCCGCCCGACGTCCACGACGTGGAAGCCGCGGCGGCCAACGCGCCCTGGCTACTGGTCACTTTGAACGCCGTCGCCACCACCACGAGCCTGCGCGCGGCGGCCACCGAGATCAACGTCCACCACTCCACGCTCCAGGACCGGTTGACCCACGCGGAGTCTTTGCTGGGCTGGCCGGTACGCACTCCGCAGGGGCGACTACGGCTGCAACTGGCGCTGACGATGCGGCACTTGGCGCGGCCCTAGCGCGGGCCGGCCGGCACAGCTAGGTCCCCTGCCCCCAAAACCTGTGGACCGTATCCCCCCGCACCGTCAACAAACGGGCGCGCAAAGGGACTTGGCCATCTTCGCGCCACCCGGAATTCCTGATTCAGTACGGCCGAAGGGGAGTCATAGCAAGCGCTTGTCGCTACATTTTGACATGACCGCCGCATCACCCTCCCCCTCTGTCACTCCGCAGGAGGCACTTCCCCATGCGCAGACTTCTCGCCTGTCTGGCGGCCGCAGCCGCGGCCCTGGGCGGGATCACGGTGGCCGCCGCGACACCGGCCGCCGCCGCAAGTTCGGGCAGCTTCAACGTGCTCAGCTACAACGTCGCCGGGCTCCCGGAGTCGTTGTCCAGCGCCTCGACGCCGCGCGACACGAGCACCACCGAGATCGGCACGCGCATCGCCCCGTACGACATCGTGAACGTGCAGGAGGACTTCAACTACCACGCCTACCTGTACTCCACCGACACCCACCCGTACCGCACCGCGACCAGCGGCGGCGCCGGTATCGGCAGCGGGCTCAACACGGTCTCCGACTACGCCTGGGACGGCGACGACTTCGAGCGGGTCGGCTGGAACTCCTGCCAGATCGACTCGGGCGACTGCCTGACGCCGAAGGGCTTCAGCTTCATGCGGGAGCGGCTGTCCGAGGGCGTGTACGTCGACTTCTACAACCTGCACACCAACGCGGGTACGAACGACGGCGACGAGGCCTCACGCGCGGACAACCTCGCCCAGTTGACCACCTTCATCCAGTCGCACTCCGCGGGCAACGCGGTCGTCGTCATGGGTGACACCAACACCCGTTACACCCGCGCCGCCGACACCATCGCGGAGTTCGGCGCGGCCAACGGGCTCACCGACGCCTGGGTCAAGGTGATCCGCGGCGGCGTGGCACCGGCCAAGGGCAGCGACACGCTGCTGTGCGACCAGACCGGGGCCACCGTGCCCAACACCTGCGAGGTCGTGGACAAGGTCCTCTACCGCAGCAGCAAGCTGGTCACGCTCAACGCGACGTCGTACAACAACGAGCACGCCAAGTTCCTGAACTCCGACGGGCTGATGCTCTCCGACCACGATCCGATCACGGTCGGCTTCACCTGGTCGCAGAACGCGGACTTCCAGCTCAGCGACCAGTTCGGCGGCCCGCACGGGGACTACTACCAGGACATCGGCAGCGTCCCGGCCGCCGCCCGTGCCACCAAGATCTCGCTGCGCGCCGGCTCCCGCGTCGACCAGGTCGGCATCACTCTCGCCAACGGCACCACGCTCACCCACGGCGGGACCGGCGGCACCGCGTCCTCGCTGACGCTGGGCAGCGGCGAGTACGTGACGACGGCGTACCTGTGCGAGAGCAAGTACAACGACACCACGCGGATCTTCTACGCCAAGTTCACCACCAACCTGGGCAACACCCTGGCCGGTGGCACCACCACCTCGGACTGCGTGACCCGCACCGCGCCGTCCGGCTGGCAGATCGCCGGCTTCCACGGGCGCTCCGGCGACGAGCTGGACAAGGTCGGCTTCATCTACACGAAGCGCTGACCCGCCGCCGAAACGGCAAGCACCGTAAGGCAGTTACGCGCCGGATCATCCGCCACCGCGGGTGATCCGGCCCGGTGCGTCCCGGCCGCCCTACGCGAACGCCGGCGGCACCAGTCGCCCGCGCGAGATGAGCGACGTGGCCTGCTTCAGGCGGTGGACGTGGATGCTCACGCCGTAGCCGTCGATGCCCGGGACGGCGGCGACCTTGGTGGTCAGGTAGCGGTACAGGTGCTCCGTGTCGCGGCAGATGACGACGACCATGACATTGGAGTCGCCGCTGATGGCGGCGGCGAAGGCGACCTCGTCGTGGTCCGCGAGTTCCTCGCCGACACGCTCCAAGCGGGCCGGGGCGACGCGCAGCCACAGGGTGGCGTTGAGCGCGAACCCGAGGCGCGCGGAGAGCAGTTCGACGTCATAGGCGAGCGCCCCCGAGTTCTCCAGGGCCTCCAGTCGGCGGGCCACGCGGGCGGTGGACCAGCCGGTGACGTCGGCTAGTTGGGTGTGGGTGGCGCGGCCGTCCTCCGCCAGGGCGTCGAGCAGCGGGGTGTCCTCGTCGGTGAGGCGTACGGGTGGTCCCGTGGGGATGCCGGGCCGGTCGCCGACGAGGTGACGGATCTGGTCGGGCGTGAGCCGGCCGCCGTAGCCCGTCCAGTCACTCGGTCCCGATGTGCCGAAGGGATGGATGAGCAGGTCGATGCTCACGTCAAGGACCGACGCGGACTTGGGCAGTTGACGCAGCAGGACGTCGTCGCGCGGCACGTGCACCGGCGCGCTGATGACACAGATGATCTCCGAACCGCCGGACGCGAGGCCCGCGTAGGCGATGTCGGGCCGTCGGGCGAGCGCGTCGGCGAGCGGGCCGACCCGGTCGGGGCGGCAGCGGATGCGGGCCACCCAGCGTGCGTCGCCGTGGACGGCGGGGTCGACCAGGCCGACCACCCGCATCACCCCGGAGCGGCGCAGGGCGTGGAAGCGACGGGCGGCGGTCTGCTCCGAGACCCCGGCCACCTCGCCGATCAGCCGGAACGAGGCGCGCGGCGCGCACTGCAGCGCGCGGAGGATTTTCCCGTCGACTTCGTCTGTCATGAGGAAAGTGTGACACCCAGGATGAGCACGATGGAGGTTTACCGCCGCATCTCGGTCGTGCGTTGGTGATTGTCCATGGCGGAGCTAATCCTGGGGCGTATGCCTGTTCGAGGGCATCGCATTCGAGAAGGAGAGTTCCCCGTGAACGTCACGACCCCGGCGAGCGGTCGGCCCGATCGGCGGGCGGCCACCCTCGTCATGGCCTGCCTCGGCGTCTTCGTCGCCTACTTGCCGGTGACCACGGTCGCCGTGAGCCTGCCCGCCATCCAGACGGCGCTGAACGCGTCGACCGCCCAACTGGCCTGGGTCCAGGACGCGTTTGTCCTGCCCATGGCCGCGTTCATCCTCACCGCCGGTGTCTTCGGCGATGTGCACGGACGCAAGAAGGTGTTCCAGGCAGGCCTGTTGTTCTCCGCCGCCGGTGCGGCCGTGGCACTGTCCGCGCAGTCGGTGCACGTGCTGTGGATCGGCCAGGCGTTGGCCGGTCTCGGCGCGGCGACCCTGCTGCCGACCACTCTTGCGCTGATCAGCCACGCGGTGCCCGACCACCGGGAGCGCGGCAAGTTCATCGGCCTGTGGGCGACCGCCCTCATGGCGGCGCTGGCCATCGGCCCGCTGATCGCCGGCGTCATCCTCGACCACGCCGCCTGGCGCTGGATCTATCTGCTGTCCATCCCGGTCTCGTTGCTCGCGACGGTCGTCGCCGCCCGCCTGCTGCCCGATTCCCGGGCCCCGCACGGACGGAAGCTGGACTGGCCCGGCCAGCTCACCGCCACCCTCGCCATCACCGCGCTGGTCTACGGCGTGATCGAGGGTGGCGCCGGTTCCTTCACGGACGTCAAGGTCATGGTGGCGTTGTTCACCGCGGTGGTCGGCGGGGTCGCGTTCGTGCTCGCCGAGCGGCGCAGTGACAGCCCGATGCTGGATCTGACGCTGTTCCGCAGCCCGGCGTTCACCGCCACCACACTGGTCGCGATGATCACCTTCCTGGCGCTGATCGGCTTCTTCTTCCTGCTCAGCCTGTACTTCGGCCTGGTGCAGCAACTCGACACCCTCCAGGCGGCCTTGCGGCTGCTCATGGTCACCGCGGCGGCGATCGTGGTCGGCATGCCGGTCGGGCGGCTCATGCACCGGGTCTCCCCGCGCGTCCTGATCACCGGTGGTCTGCTGGTCATCTCCGGCGCGCTGTTCTCGCTGACCGGCGTCGACGCCGACACGTCGTTCGCGTCCATCGCCTGGCGGCTGGCGCTACTCGGCCTGGGCATCGGGACCGTCATGACGCCGATGACCGCGACCGCCGTGGCCTCCGTGCCGTATCAGCAGGCGGGGATGGCCGCGGCCGGCAACAACGCGTTCCGGCAGGTCGGCGGCGCGCTCGGCCCGGCCGTCCTGGGCGCCCTGCTCACCACCAAGGCACTGGACACGCTCCCCGGTCACCTCGCCGACGCCGGGGTGACGGGCGCGACGCAGCGGAGCATCGTCTCGACCGCCGACGCGGACGGCCTGGGCGCCGTCGCCCAACTGAACCTCGGCGCGGACACCGGCCGGGCCCTGGGCGCGCTGGGCGACTCCTTCCTGGACGGCATGCGGCTGTGCCTGGTGGTGGCCGGGGCGCTGACTCTCCTCGCCGCCCTGGTGTGCGTGCTGTTGCTGCGCCGCCCGCAGCAGGCTTCTTCGTCTACGGCGGCTCCGGTGGCCGGTGCGAACACCGCGGCCTCCAGCGATGGGCGCACCGCCGCCGGGACGCCAACGGCAGCCGCCATAGCGGCAGTTGACCGGGACACCGAACCGCTGAAGTACTGAACGGCTGAAGCACTGCATGGCTGAAGTACTGAACGGCTGAAGCGCGAACTACCCACGGGCGGGGCCCTGTTGCACCATTCAGGAGCCCCGCCCACTGTCACATCAGATCGACACGGCGACGGCGGTGAACGTCGTGTCCGGTGTCTGCGGGCTGGTGAAGCGGGCGTTGACGAGATAGAGCCGGTTGCCGAAGCGGGCGGCGGTCGTCGGGACGTCGAAGCGGGGGTCGGTGATCGTACGGCGCAGGGTCGCGGTGGTGACCTTGGCGTCGAGGTCGAACACGCTGATCCGGTTCAGCCGGTTCTGGACGACGTACAGCGTCCGGCCGATCCGGAACAGCCCGTCCCCGTTGGCCACATCGGACGCCCCGCTCAGGGCGATCTCGGTGGCGTGGCCGGTCTTGAGCGACACGTTGTAGAGCTTGCCGGGGGTGCTGCTGACGACGATCAGTCCGTGCCCGTCCGGCGTGCCCACGATGCCGTTCGCGTTGTTCACACCGGGCGTCTGCACCCAGTCGCCGGTGAGCGGCAGGGCGGCGACCTCGCCCGTACGGCCGCGGGGCACGCCGTAGAGCACCGCGTCGAGCGAGTCGGTGAACCAGGCGCGGTCGCCGAGCAGGGTGACGTCGTTGATGAAGTGGCCACTGGCGGGGGTGAGTTGATAGGTCGCCAGCACCTCGCCGGTGCGGGAGTCGACGACTCTCGCGGCCCCGGTGCTGCCGGCGACGTACAGCAGGCCGTCGTGGTCCAGCTTCAGCCCGACCGACACCAGGCCGGTGGCGCCCTCGGACAGGATCTCGCCCTCGCCGGTGCGCAGGTCGGTGCGGTGGATGGCGCCGTTGGCACGGGAGCCCATATAGGCGTACGGCCCGCTGCCGATGGCTATGCCCTCGGGGAGGAAGCCGTTGGGCAGTGGAAGTTCCGTCGGCCAACTGGCCGGTGCGGTGGAGGAGTTGGCGCTTGCGGTGCCGGTGCCGACCGTCGCGGCGAGGGCGGTCAGGGCGGCGCCGCCGAGCAGGGCGCGCCGGGTGGGGCGGGTGGGCCCAGGGGGGATCCGGGTCATCGTTCGGGCCTCCGAGGACGAGTGGGGGTGAACGGGGGCTGGTGAAACGGTGGTTGGGCGAACCGGGTGACCGGTGACTCTGGTGAGCCCGGGGGCTCGGGTGAAATCTTCTCCAACTCCGCCCCAAGGCCCGGTATTTGCGTAACGACCCGTCACTTCCCGGAGTTCCCACCCGCCCCAGCCGCAACCGCGGGCTCGGGTTCCGCGCGGTCCGCCGGTACGGCCTTCTGCAGGCTGCTTCCCTCGACGTCGAGGTCGGGCAGGAGCCGGTCCAGCCAGACCGGCAGCCACCAGGCGCCCCGCCCTGCGAGGGCGAGCACCGCCGGTACGAGCGTCATGCGGACGGCGAAGGCGTCGATGGCCACGCCGACGGCCAGGGCGAACGCGATGGGTTTGATGAGGGAGTCGTCCAGCGGGAAGAACCCGGCGAAGACGGTGAACATGATCAGGGCGGCGGCGGTGACGACCCGCACGCTGTGCCGGATCGGCCTCGGCCCGATCGGGCTCTTGCTCGACGGGATACAACGACCGGGCATGCGCGCGAACATGCGCACCTCGATGGCCGCCCTGAACACCCTGATCCGCTCCGAGACCCTCAGCGTGCGCGGCTGACCGACCACGGCGAAGGGCGCACTCGTACGGTACGAGTGCGCCCCGCGCCGCGGGAGCTCGCGGGTTCCCCCCCCCCCACCCGCCCCCCCCCCGCCCACCCCATCCACGACCCCGCCCGTCCCGCCGCCTCTGCCCTCCCGGCATATGACAACCCCGGCGGACTCGGTGGCGAGGAGATGTTTCGACCTGAGCGCCGTGGCGGCGTTGGGGTGGAGCAGTGT
>NZ_JBHXME010000159.1:0-18469 GCF_042721125.1 Streptomyces sp. NPDC058469 | reverse complement strand
CACTCGTACGGTACGAGTGCGCCCTTCGCCGCGTCAGCTCGCGGGTACCGCCACCAGCTCCAGCCGCCCCCCGGCCATCGCCACCACGGCGGACACGAAGGCCTGGAGGCAGGTGCGCTCGGCCTCCTCGTCGGGGAGCGCGAGGTGTTGCTGGGTGAGCCCGTCGAAGCCGGCGAGGAAGAACCGCGCGATCGTGTCCACGGGCTGGGCGAGGGGCCGGCCGGTGCGCTCGGCCGCCTCGGTGATCAGCCTCGCCGTCACCTCGGTCACGCCCCGGTAGTGGGTTTCGAGGGCCTCGGCCAGGGCGGGTGAGCGGAGGGCGAACATCGTCAGTTCCGTGAGGAGTTGATGGCTCGCGGGCTGCTCGCGCACCGTCCGCCACAGCGCGGCCGCCAGCGCGCTGACCGTCGCCTCGAAACCCCCGTCGGCCGGCGCGGCCCGCTCGACCTGAGCCACCAGATCCTGCGTGAGCTGCTCCATGACCGCGCGGTACAGCCCCTCCTTCGTACCGAAGGTGTAGTGCACCGTGGCCTGGGCCACCCCCAGCTCGGCGGCGATGGCACGCGTGCTGCCGGCCGCGACCCCCTCCCTCGTCATGAAGTCGATGGCCGCTTTGATCAGCTGGGGGCGGCGCTCGGCCGCGGAGACATGAGCCATGCCCCATCATAGCGACTGAGTCTGCTGAACCAGTCGTACGAACAAGTCGGTCTTCGCCCGGCGGGGTACCCGCGGCCGGGACGCGGCCGCTGAGGTCCGGTCCCTGGCCGCGCGGGTCAGTTCGCGCCGGACGGCGGGTGCATACGTTTCCTGCAACGCCCGTGAGACGGGACGACAGAGGAGGCAGGCTCGTGACGGAAAGCCAGTTGGACACGTGTGTGATCGGGGCGGGCCCTGCCGGGCTGGCGGTCGCCAGGGCGCTGGCCGAGCGGAATCTGCCGTACACGCATCTGGAGCGGCACACCGGGCTCGGGGGGATCTGGGACATCGAGAACCCGGGCGGCCCGATGTACGAGTCGGCCCACTTCATCTCCAGCAGGACCCTGTCGGGCTTCGGCGGTTTCCCGATGCCGGACCACTTCGCGGACTATCCGCCGCACCGGCAGATCCTGTCGTACCTGCGGTCCTTCGCGGACGCCTACGGGCTGACGGACCGGATCGAGTTCGGTGTCGGGGTGGAGAGCGTCGAGAAGAACGCGGACGGCACCTGGACGGTCGTCCGGGCCGACGGACGGGAGAGCCTGCACGGGCAGGTCGTGGTCTGCACGGGCTCGCAGTGGCACCCCAACATCCCTGAGATTCCCGGGGAGTTCGGCGGCGAGGTCCGGCACACCGCCGGCTATCGCAGTGCGGAGGAGTTGCGGGGCAAGCGGGTGCTCGTCGTGGGTGCGGGGAACTCGGGTTGCGACATCGCGTGCGACGCGGCCCGGACGGCGGACCATGCGGTGATCAGCATGCGGCGCGGGTACTGGTTCATCCCGAAGCATCTGTTCGGGCTGCCGGTGGACACCATCGCCAACAGCGGTCCGCATCTGCCGATGTGGCTGGCGCAGCGCGTCTTCGGCACCCTCCTGCGGATCGTCAACGGCGATCCGACGCGCCTGGGCCTGCAGAAGCCGGACCACAAGCTCTTCGAGACCCACCCGGCCATCAACTCGATGCTGATCCACCACCTCCAGCACGGCGACATCACCGCCAGGCCCGGCATCGCCCGCGCCGAGGGCAGCACCGTGCACTTCACGGACGGCACGAGCGACGACTTCGATCTCGTCCTGTTGGCGACGGGCTACGTCCACAAAGTCCCGGTCGCCCAGCGGTACTTCGGTGACGAGCAGCATCCCGACCTGTATCTGTCGTCGTTCTCACGCGAGCACCGGGGCCTGTTCGGGATCGGGTTCGTCGAGACCAACGCCGGGGCGTACCAACTCTTCGACAGCCAGGCGCAGTTGATCGCCGGGTATCTGAACGACGCGCGTCACGGTCTGCCCAACGCCGAGCGGTTCACCCAGATGATCCGCGCCGACCGCCCCGACCTGTCCGGCGGGCTGAAGTTCGTCGCCTCGCCCCGTCACACCGGCTACGTCGACAGCGGGGCGTTCGTGAAGTACCTCGGCAAGGTCGCCCGCCGGATGGGCTGGCGCACCGAGGGACAGGCGCCGCCGGTGCGGTCCGCCGCCCGGCGTGTGGAGGCGACGGCATGAGCAGGAGGTTCGACTTCACCGACAAGGTCATGCTGGTCACCGGCGGCGCGGGCGGCATCGGCAGCGCGCTGTGTCACCGCTTCGCCTCGGGTGGCGCGCGCTGTGTCGTCGTGGACATCGACGGGGCCCGTGCGGAGAAGGTGGCCGGGGAGTTGCCCGGCGCCGGACACGCGGGCATCGGCTGCGACCTGATGCAACGCGTCGAGCTGGAGCGGCTGTTCGAGCGGGTCGCCGATGTCTACGGCCGTCTCGACGTGCTGGTGAACAACGTGGGCATGACCAGCTCGGAGCGGTTCGACGACCGCAGCGTCGAGAGCATCGAGCGGGAGATCACCCTCAACCTGACCTCCCCGCTGATCGCGACCCGGATCGCGATCCCCCTGCTGAAGGCCTCGCGGGACGCCCGGGTGGTCACCACGGTCTCCCTCGGCGGGATCTTCCCGCTGGGCGAGACCCCGATCTACACGGCGTCCAAGTTCGGGCTGCGGGGCGCGATGCTCGCCATCGGCCTCGATCTGCGGAGCAAGGGCATCCTGGCCGGGTCGGTACTCCCGTCGGCGACCGACACCCGGATGCTGCGACAGGAGGCCGTGGACGGCGGCAACTCCATGCAGTTCCAGGACCCACCGCAACAGCCTGCGAACGTCGTCACGGCCGTCGTGAGCCTCCTGGACAGGCCCCGGCTGGAGGCCTACCCCCGGTCCGGCGAGTCCCGTCTGGTGCGGTTCGCCATGCTCGTACCGAACCTGCTGCCCAGGATCTTCCCCCTGTTCCGCAAGCGCGGCGACCGCGGCATGGCCCGCTACCTGGAGGAACTCCGCCGCCGCGGACTGGCCCGACAGACCGACGGGCGCTGGGAGTTGGTGGAGGAAGCATGACCAGGAACGACACGCTGCACGTGGTCAACCCCGCCACCGGCGAACCGCTCACCACCCTCCCCGCCGCGAGCGCCGACGACGTCACCAAGGCCGCCGAACAGGCCCGGCACGTCTACGACTCCGGGGTCTGGTCACGGCTTCCGGCCCGCGAGCGGAGCGCCGTACTGCTGCGCCTGGCCGACCTGATGCAGCGCGACGCCGAGTTCCTCGCCCGGCTGGACAGCGAGGACGCGGGCAAGCCCATCACGGAGTGCCGTACGGGGGACGTGCCGGGCGCGATCGAGTCGATCCGCTGGTTCGCCGAGGCGGCGGACAAGGTCTTCGGCCGGGTCGCACCGAGCGGACCCGACGGCCTCGGTCTCATCACCCGCGAACCGGTCGGCGTCGGCGCGGCTATCCTCCCCTGGAACTACCCCCTGGCGATGGCCAGTTGGAAGATCGGACCCGCCCTCGCCGCGGGCACCTGCCTGCTGGTCAAACCGGCCGAGGCGACCCCGCGTTCGGCCCTGCACCTCGCCGCACTCGCCACCGAGGCCGGCCTGCCCGACGGCGTCCTCACCATCCTCCCCGGCTACGGCGACGAAGCCGGCGCGGCCCTCGCCCGCGACCCCCTCGTCCAGGCCCTCTCCTTCACCGGCTCCACCACCACCGGCCGCCACATCCTCAAGGCCGCCGCCGACAGCAACTTCAAGCGCGTCTCCCTGGAGATGGGCGGCAAGAGCCCCCAGGTCCTGATGGCCGACGCGCTCTCCTACGGTGACGAGCTCATCGACGACATGATCGAGGCCGCGTTCCTGACGATGGGGCAGAACTGCACCGCCGGTTCAAGGGTGTTGGTGCACCGCAGCATCGCCGAGGAGGTTGTGGAGCGGTTCACCGCCGCGGCGAGGGACCTCGTCATCGGCGATCCGGCCGACCCGCGCACCCAGCAGGGGCCGCTCATCAACCGTGCCGCCTTCGACCGGGTCGCCGGTGCCGTGGATGCCGCACGGGCGGGCGGCGCCCAGATCCACACCGCGGGACTCCCTCACGGGCTGCCCGCGCGCGGTGCCTACTACCCGCCCACCGTGATCACTCGCGCGCCCGCCGAAAGCGCCGTACTCACAAGGGAGTTGTTCGGCCCTGTGGTGACCGTCGAGACCTTCGGCTCGGAGGACGAGGCGGTACGGATGGCCAACGCCACCGAGCACGGGCTCGCCGCCTCCGTCTGGACCCGCGACCTCGACACCGCGCTGCGGCTGGCCCGTGGCATCGAGGCGGGCGTGGTCTCCGTGAACGCGTACAGCGAGGGCGACATCACCACTCCCTTCGGCGGCTGGAAGCAGTCCGGGTTCGGCGGCGTGGAGAAGTCGACGAACGCCTTCGACCAGTGGACACGGGAGAAGACGGTCTGGATCCGCACCCGTTGAGCGGGTCGTGGGTGAAAGCGGCCTGAATCCCGGCCTGTTGACCAGTCAACGAGCGAAATCGGCCCAGATCCACACCAGTTGACCGAGTCACTCACTCTCGATGCGTCGCCGCCCGGAGCAGTTGCTCCCGTAGCTGGACCGGGGAGGTGCCGTGCCAGCGGCGTACCGCGCGGCGCAGGGCCCGTTCGTCGGAGAATCCCGCGCGACGGGCGATCTCACGCAGGGTCAACTCCGGGCGGAGCAGCAGCTGTTCGACGCGTTCCCGGCGTACCCCCTCGGCCAGCGCCTCGTACGTCGTACCGCAGTCGGCGAGCCTGCGGCGCAGTGTCCGTTCGCTCGTCGCGTGCCGTCGGGCCTGCTCGCCGAAGGACGGGATCACCGGGAGGCTCTGCGCGACGGACACCTCCAGGACTTCGAGGAGGTCCTGCTGGTCGGTGCGGGAGGCCAGTTGGGCGTCGAGTGTCTCCAGGGTCGAGGCGTACGTCACCGGGTCGCGGCCGGGCATCCGGGCGCGGGCCCAGGCGGGGTCGACGACGATGCGGTCGGCCGGGGCGCGGAAGCGGACCGGGCAGCCGAACAGGGCGCCGTAGGGCTCGCGTTGGCGGGGTGGCGGCGAGGAGAACTCCACCACGCGCGGGGCGAAGTCCGGGCCGACGGCGAGCCGGGAGAGGGTGACGACGGAGGCGAACCCCTCCTCGATCAGGAAGGACGCCACGCCCGGGTCGATGGCCGGGTCGGGGAGGTCCGCGCGCAGGACGAAGGCGCCGTCCTCGCCGAGTCCGGTCGACCAGACGGTCATCGCGCCGGAGAGGTTCTGGTACTTCACCCCGGTCTCGATGGCGTGCCGCAGCGTGTCGGCGGCCATGAGCGCGAAGCCGAGCAGGCCCCATGCGGTCAGATGCTGCGCCGCGCCGACCTTGAGGCCCAGCCGCTCGTCCCCGGTGAGTTCCACCGCGCGCCGGATCACCGCGCTGCCCTGCCGGTACGACACCCGTAGCGCGGCGGAGCGCATGAGCGTCTCATCCAGGCCGACCTCGCTCAGCAGGGGCCGCAGATCGACGCCGCGTGCGTCGGCGACGATGACGAGATAGCGCAGGATGTTCGGCTGGATCGTCGCCGACGTGCTGCGGCTGGTCCCGCGCGGGTCCGCCGGGGCCGGGGCAGGGAACATCGCACTCACCTCCTCGTGGGCGACCACCGTAAGCACCCGGGCGGCACCGGTCGTGGCGCTGGCCGCCGAAGTCCCCTCAACGGCCCCCGGTGTCCTGCGTTCGTCCCGCTACGGCTGACTACGGTCTGTGCATGTCAGTCAGTACTCCAGGCCGGGCCCGGGTCGGGCGCCCCGCCGACAGGGCCGGTGCCCGAAGGGCGACGACCTTCGCGTTCGCCGCGCAGGGCATGTCCGTCGCCGCCGTGTACACGACCGTCCCCGCCGTCACCGAACACCTGAGTCTGTCGCCGCTCCTGACCACCGCCACGCTGGTGGGGGTGGCCCTGACGGCGGGGGTCGGCAGCTTCCTGGGGCTGGCCGCGGTCCGCGTCGCCGGCCCCGTCGCCACGATGCGCGCGGCGCTGCTCACGGCCGCCACCGCCCTCACGCTGATCGGATGGGCGCCCGGCACGGCGACCGTCATCTGCGCGTACGTCCTCTTCGGCCTCGCGGTCGGCGGCCTCGACGTCGGCATCAACACCCGGGCCGCCGCGATCGAACGCGCCTACGGCCGTAGCGTCTTCGGGTCGTTCTACACGGCGTGGAGCGTGGGTGGCGTGCTCGCGGCCCTGCTCACCGCCGGGGTGGCCCGGCTGGACCGGCCGGTGGGCGACGGCCTGGCCGTGCAGGCGGGCATCCTGTTGGTCGTCGCCGGCTGCCTGCGCACGCACACCCTCCCCGACCCCGCCGAAGCGGTGGACCCGTCCGCGCAGCCGCCGTTGGGGCGCCGGCTGTGGCTGCGGATCCTCCCCTTCGGGCTGGTCCTCCTCGTCGTCTACGTCGTGGACTCGACCGTCTCCGCCTGGTCGGCGGTGTATCTGTGGCAGACCCTGGACGCGTCGCTCACGGTGGCGCCGATGGCGTACGCGGCGTACCAGGCCGGCACGGTCGTCGGCCGCGCGACCGTGGACCGGCTGGTGCAGCGGGTCGGTACCGTCGCCGTCGTCCGCACGGCCGCCCTGGTGGTGGCGGGCGCCCTGGTGGGCATGGCTACGGCTCCGAGCTGGCCGTTCGCCGTGCTCGCGGCCGGGGTGGTGGGGCTGGGGGCGTCGGTGCTGGCCCCGCTGTGTCTGGCCTCCGCCGCGCGACTGCGGCCCGCCGCCTCGGAGACGGTGCTGGCCCGGCTGAACCTCTTCAACTACGCGGGCGTCGTCACCGGCGGCGCGGTGAGCGGACTCCTCGGCTCCACCGGCGAGTTCCGGCTCGCGTACGCGGCACCGGCCGCGCTCGCGGTGCTCGTCCTGACCGGTGCCCGCCATTTCACGCAGCCGCCCGGGGCGTCCGGGGCGTAGGGGACGAACGAGGCAATGGGCGGGATATGGCCAGCCCATGGGCAGGCGGCAATCGCTCGTTCATGGCGACCGTCGCGGGAGCGGCGCGGGCGCCCGCGGCCGGAAGCGGCGCCGAGGCGGCGCGCGGCGCCAACACGGGCGCGCCGCACGGCCGTTGGCCGCGGCACGTGCCGCCGTATCTCGCCATCTCGCCGTACTACGTGCTCTTCGCGGTCTTCGGCGCGTTCCCGGTGGGGTTCTCGCTGTATCTGTCCTTCCAGGACTGGGACGGCATCGGTGACATGCGGTTCGTCGGGCTTCAGCAGTACCGCTGGCTGCTGCACGACTCGGTGTTCTGGCACTCGATCCTCAACGCCTTCGAGACATGGTTCATGTCGACGGTGCCGATGCTGTTCCTGGCCCTGGTCATCGCGTTCCCGCTGAACGCGCAGGTGCGCCACGCCACCGCCTACCGGGTCGCGTACTTCATCCCGAACGTGACCTCGATGGCCGCCATGACCATCGTCTTCGGTTCGGTGTTCGCCCAAGCGGGCCTGGCCAACTCGCTGTTGAAGGCGATCGGGGTGGACGGCGTCAACTGGCTGACGTCCTCCCTCGGGATCAAGTCGGCGATCTCCATCATGATCATCTGGCGGTGGGTCGGCTACAACGCGCTGATCTTCCTGGCGGGCCTGCAGGCCATCCCCACCGAGCTGTTCGAGGCGGCGCGGGTCGACGGGGCGAGCAGCCGGCAGACCCTCTTCCGGGTCCTGGTACCGCAGTTGCGGCCGGTGATCCTCTTCGCGGTCATCACGTCCACCATCAACGGCCTGCAGATCTTCACCGAGTCGCAGGTGCTCTTCCACTCGGACGACCCCGGCACCACCGGCGGGCCGGGCCAGGAAGGTCTGACCATCGTGCTCTATCTCTGGCAGAAGGCCTTCAACGACCACCAGTTCGGCTACGGCGCGGCGATCGGCTGGTCCCTGTTCGCGCTCATCGCGCTGTTCGCGATCATCAACTGGCGGCTGGTGTCCGGCTCCGGGCGCGACGACCGTCCCCGTATCCCCTGGCGCAAGGGAGCCCGCAATGGCCGCTGACCGGACGACCGCCGTCGGCGCGGGACTCGCCATCGGTTCCGGCAGGAGGCTCTCCCGTGTCGGTGTCCCGGTGCTGCTGCTGTTCGGTGTGCTGGTCTCGCTGTTCCCCTTCTACTGGCTCGTGGTGATGGCCTCGATCACCACACAGGAGATCCTCCGGTTCCCGCCCCGGCTGGTGCCGGGCACCCATCTCCTGGAGAACATGCGTCAGGTGATCCACCGGATCGATTTCTTCGGTTCGCTGTTCAACACGGTCGTCGTCTCGGTGGCGGGCATGGTACCGGTGCTGTTCTTCGACTCCCCTGCCGCGTTCGCCTTCGCCAAGTACGAGTTCCCGGCGCGGAAGGTGCTGTTCGGCATCCTGCCGGCGACGTATATGATTCCCGGTCGGCTCTCCCTCGTGCCGCAGTTCGTCACCATGGCCGACTTCGGCTGGGCCGGTTCGCTCAAGGACCTCGTGATACCCGGTGCGGCCAACGCGTTCGGTGTCTTCTGGATGCGGCAGTATGCCCAGAACTCGCTGCCGGACGAACTCCTGGACGCGGGGCGGATCGACGGGGCCGGTTTCTTCCGCCTGTACTGGCAGGTGGCGCTGCCGCTGTTCCGGACGGCGCTGGCCTTCCTCGGAATCTTCACGTTCATCCAGCTCTGGAACGACTGCATCTGGCCCCTGGTCGTCCTGGTCAACCCCGACCGGCTCACCCTCCAGGTCGCCCTGGCCAACCTCGACTTGGCCTACAACACCGACTACGCCGTGGTGATGGCCGGCGCCCTGATGGGCGTGATCCCGCTGATCGTGGTGTTCCTCATCGGCGCCCGGCACTTCCTGCGCGACCTCGCGGCGGGCCCCACGAAGATGTGACCCGGAGGTCGGACCCGAAGTTGTGACGGGAAATGCCGTGAATGCCTCGCCTCCCCGTGCCCTATTTGCGACAAAGTGGCTTTCTTTTCGCCTTCTGTCTTCCGGGTACGGGGAGGTGCGGCGTACGCCCTGAGGAGATGTCCGCACCGGATATGCCGAATCTCATTTGACTGCGCTATATTTCACGCCTCAACTCCGCTTGCCCATAGGCGTTTTCCCCTCTCCCCGCCTCCTGCGAATTCTTTTCGCCCCAGGTCGGTACCAACCGTTTCCCCCTCCGTGATACGCCTCACCGAAAGCTTTCCATTCCGTGGCCATCACCCTGCGCGAGGACCGGCCGCCGGCCGGTCGCCATGCAGCCGTTCCGTCCGGCAGCCTGTTCCGACGGATCTACGCACCCCGCACCAGCGACGCCCTGGCGTTCTCCATGTCGACGTACGCCATGCCGCTGCTGGTCCTGGCGATCACCCGTTCCTCGTCGCTGACGGGCCTGGCGTTCGCCCTGGAGTGGACGCCGCGGATCGCCGCGTTCGTACTGGCCGGCAATGTGGTGGACCGGCGCGGCGCGGCGATCGTGTGCTTCCTCGCCTCGCTGCTGCGGGCCCTGGTGCTGGCGGGGGCGGCCGTGGCGCTGGTCATGCTGCCGCGCGGCACCGCGGAGACGGTGACCGTGCTGGTGCTGGCCGCGGTGACCGGCACCCTCACCCAGTTCAGCTTCGTCGCCAACGAGGCCGTGGGCGCGATCGTCACCCGGCGGGCGGAGAACCGGCCCCACGGAGTGCAGTCGGTCCTCATCGGCATCGACCAGACCGCCATGCTCGTCGGCCCCCTGCTCGCGGGCTTCCTGCTGCTGGTCGGCCCGGGCTGGATGCTCGGGTGCCTGACCGGGCTGTCCCTGCTCGCCGCCGTGCTCGGCCTGCAGACCCCGCCCACCCCGCTGCGGGCCGGACGGCCGGTCGGCGAACGCGCACCCGGCAGTCTGCGGACCGGACTGCGCATGCTGCGCAGACTGCCCGCCCTGCGCTGGCTGGTGGCGGGCCTGGCCTGTTCCAATCTCGCCCTCGGCCTGCTCCAGTCCGCGAGCCCCATCATCGTGGTCGAGAACTTCGGCCGCTCCTCCGCCGACGTCGGCACCCTGTGGTCCGCCGCCGCGGCCGCGACCCTGCTCGCGGTCACCTGCTGCCGGCTCGCCCTGAGCCGCGTCGACCTGTGGGGCGTAGGAGTCGTCTGCGCGACCTTCGCCTCCGCGGCCTGCCTGGCTCTCCCCCAAGCCCCGTCCTACGCCGCCTACATGGTCCTCATCGCGCTGTTCATGGCGGGCGACGGCGGCCTCACCGTCGTGCTGCGCACGCTGCGTTCGCTGGTCATCCCGGCCACGGCCTTCGGCACCACGCTCTCCCTGACCATGCTGCTCCTGCTGCTGCCCTTCCCCGTGGCCGGCATCCTCGTCGCCGTCACCCCGCCGACCCACCTCGACACGGTCGTCCTGTGCTGCGCCCTCGTCCAGGCGGTCGCCCTGGCCATCACCTTCGTACGACTGCGCAACGAGCCGACGCTACGCGCGTCCGCCCACCGGCCACCCCAGACCATGCTCCCCAACGAGCCCTCCACGACGCCGCGTTGACGGTCGATGGCCTCCGGTAATTCGGTTGAGTGAGCACCTGCTCGGCGTGCAGGCTTGCGCGGTGCAGAGGGAATGGAACCCGGGTTGTCTGAACTGGGACGAGGTCGACCCCGCGCGACACCCCTTCGACCCCGAGGCGGCCGCGGAGGTGGTGCGCTCGCTCGGACCGGCCCGCCGGATGCCGACCCGCCCCGACGCCCCCTACGGCGATCCCGTTCTGCGTGGCTGGCGTTGGGACGTGGCCACGCCCTGGGCCGACGCCATGTCGTACGCCCTCGCCGAGCGCTACGGCGACTGGGTCGTGGGCTGGCGCTGGGCGCACGACGAGGGAGACTTCGACGGCGGGCCGGTCGGCAGCTGGTGCTGTGTGACGCACTCGTACACCACACCGGAGGAGACCCTGGACCGGGTCGTCTCCGGGCTGTGCGAATGGCGCGACTGGCTGGAGCGGCTCGCGACCCTGTTCGAGGCGTACCCGCTGGACCTGGCCGACGTGGCGGACCAGCGGATCCTCTGGGAGTGCGCCGCCCGCAACCTCATCTTCCAGGCGTACGACCGCACCGGCTCCGGCAGCGGCTGGTACGGGCACTGCCGTCAGGTGCTCACCTGGTTCCTCAGCCACTGGCGCGTAGACCCCGATATGGCACAGGAGTTGGTCGACGAGGCGATAGACGGCCGGTTCAAGAGCTGGACCGGCCCCGACCGGGTCCTGGTCGACGACATCGCGGAGCGGCTCGCGCTCTCCCTACGGCCCGACGACGCCGTACGACCGCCCGCCCCCGGCCCCCTGCCGGACCATCTGCGGAGCTGGCTCGCGGTCCGCGAGACCGTGCCGTGGGAGGAGGCACCGGACGGCGGCGGGGACGAGCCGGTGATTCCGGCGCGCGACGGCGCGGCGGAGTACATACGTGCCTTCGACCACACCGTGTCGGCCACTCGCGGCGAGGGCCTGCTCGCCGCCCTGGACCTGGTGCGGGCCGACGCGGCGCGCGGCGCCCCGCTCGACTTCGAGCTGCTGCGCGGCTGGCAGCACCACGTCCTCGGCACACCCGAACCACCGTCGTTCCGCACCCTGCCGGCCTTCGCCAAGAAGGGCAGGGAGCGCTACGGCATCGGCCCCGACACCCCTGAACGCCTCGACGCCTGCCTGGCCGAGAGCACGCGGGACAGCGCGCGGCCCCTCCCGCTGACCGCCCGGGCCGCCCGCGTCTGTCTCGACGTGTGCTTCTTCCATCCCTTCGACGACGGCAACGCCCGCTCCGCCTTCCTGGCCCTCGTCTTCGTCCTGGCCCGCGAGGGCGTCGCCCTGGACGCGGTCACCCTGCTCCGCCGTATCTCCCACGCGGCCGACGACCCGCGGAGCGGGGTGATCATGTCCCGGTCCGTCGACCTCCACGTCACGGAGACCCGACGCCGAGCCGCCTCAACTACCCTCTAGGTAGGGCGAGTTCACCATCGCGGGAGTCTCAGTTCGTACTCGGGCCGGACGCGCCGCATGTACGCGGTGTCGTCACGGCCACGCACACCCGAGTCGATGTACAGCCGGTGCAGCCGGTCGAGGGCTTCGTGGTCGAGCTCCACACCGAGACCGGGACCGGTCGGGACCCTGACCGCGCCTTCGCGCAGCTCCAGCACCCCGGGGGCGATGACGTCGTCGCCCGAGTTCCACGGGTAGTGCGTGTCGCAGGAGTGGTCGAGGTTGGGGATCGCCGCCGCCACGTGGGTCATGGCGGCGAGGCTGATGCCCAGGTGCGAGTTGGAGTGCATGGACAGACCGAGCCCGAACACCTCGCAGACGACGGCCAGTTCGCGGGTCCGGCGCAGCCCGCCCCAGTAGTGGTGGTCGGTGAGGAGGACCTGGATCGCGCGCTGCTCGATCGCGGGCCGCAGATGCTCCCAGGCGATCACGCACATGTTGGTGGCCAGCGGGAGCGGTGACTCATTCGCGACCCGCGCCATACCGGGGATGGTGGCGGTCGGGTCCTCCAAGTACTCCAGTACGCCATCCAGTTGGCGGGCCACGTACGCCGAGGTGTCCGCCGTCCAGGCCGTGTTGGGGTCCAGGCGCAGCGGCTGCCCCGGGAATGCCTCGGCCAGCGCCCTGATCGCGGCGATCTCCTCGTCGGGCGGGAAGACACCGCCCTTGAGCTTGAACGACCGGAAGCCGTACCGCTGTTGCATCAGCCGGGCCTGCTCCACGATCCCGGCCGGGTCCAGCGCCTCGCCCCAGTCGTCGCCCACCGCGGGCCTGCCGTCGAGGGCGGGGTGTTCGGCCCATTTGTAGAAGAGGTACGCGGCGAAGGGCACGGCGTCGCGGACCTTGCCGCCGAGCAGGTCGCTGACCGGGCGTCCGAGCAGCTTGCCCTGTGCGTCGAGACAGGCCACCTCGACCGCCGAGGTGGTCCAGCCGCGTTCGTGGGCGCTGGGTACGGTCGGCAGCAGGGCGGCGTCGATCGCGGCGACGAGGGCCGTCGTGTCGAAGACGTCCAGCCCTACGACGACCTTCGCCGCCGCCTCAAGTCGCTCCAGCCGGACCGCGCCGCCCGTGGACTCGCCGAGGCCCACCGTGCCGTCCTCCAGCACGAGTTGGAGGACGCACCGCAGGGCCAGCGGTTCGTGGACGCCGTTCGAGTTGAGAAGGGGCGGATCGCGGAAGGCGATCGGGGTGACGATCAGTTCCCGGATCCGTGTTGCCGCCGTACTGCTCATGCGCCCAGCGCCTCCAGGCCATGGCCGATCAATTTCGTTCGCATCCTGCCCCGTTCCGCCGGATCGCAGTCATGTCTCAGGTCCAGGCCGTCACGGGCACGAACGAACTGTCCGTCCGGAAGAGGTCCGTGCCGTCCGTCGGGTCCACCCGCAGTTGGTAGTTGTAGTGGCGCAGGTAGTAGCCGGGGTAGCCGTACGCCTCGAAGCGCAGCGCACCGGTGGTGGTGCCCGTCCGGGCGTAGAACGTCGCGTCCTGCGCGAACGTCGCCGTGCCGTCGTTGGCGTCGAAACGGCCCCGGAAGCCGTAGTGACGCAGGTAGTTGCCGGCCGAGTCCCGGAAGGAGAAGCCGGTCGCGTCGGCGAGGCCGGCGACGACGGTGAACGTGGACGCCTGCTTCAGGGCCGTGGTGCTGGAACTGGTCACCACCGGCAGGTTGAGCAGGGCGGACTGCTCCTGCCAGTAGCGGGTGGTGTAGTTGGCGGACCGGAAGGAGCGGGTGACGCCGGTCGCGAGGCTCGGGCCGCCGGACACCGTCTCCTTGATGACCGTGAAGTGGCGTGCCGTGCCGGAGAGGGTGGTCAGCGCGGTCGGCGCGGACCAAGTGGCGAAGGTGTCGTAGCTGTCGCTGTAGTAGTAGGTGCCGTCGCCGTATCCGTCGAAGAAGATCCGCCAGCCGCCGTTGTCGAGCCGCACCACCGAGGGGCCCTCGCGGTAGCTGCCCCAGCCGGCCCAGTCGCCGGTCTTCGAGATCGTGTAGGGGCCGGTGAGGCTGGTGGCGGTGCCGTACTCGATGTACTTCGCCGTCTCGTTCTTGGTGAAGGCGTGGTAGGTCGAGCCGATCCGCACGATGTAGGTGTCGATGTGGTTCGAGCCGATGCCGGACAGAGCGACCGGTGAACTCCAGGCCGTCAATGCGGAGTTGGTCGCCTTCAGCCGGTACGGCGTGAAGATCCACTCGTCGTCGGTGGTCGAGCAGGACACGATGACGTTGACACTGCCGTCGCTGTCGACGAACCACTCGGGCGCCCAGGCACGCGACAGATCGGTGATCGGGACCGTGTAGTCGTATAGGAACGTCCAGTTGACCCGGTCGGCGCTGCGCGCGAAGCCGATGGTGGTGCTGACGTCCTCCCAGGTGTGGGTGGTGTACGTCAGGTAGTAGGAGCCGTCGGTGTGCTTGAACACGCTGGCGTCGCGAATGCGGTTGCTCGGCGGGGTGTAGGCGGAGGCCTGGACGAGGCGGAAGTCGGTGGCGTCGTCGGACTGGTAGACGTTGACGGTGCCGTCGTCGCTGTTGAGGAACGGGACGATGGTGTAGCGGGTGGCGTAGCCGCTGGACGGGGCGGCGGCCAGGGCCGTGCCGAGCAGTCCGGGGGCCTCGCCCAGGACGAGCGCCGAGGCGGGCAGGACGGCCATCGCGCGCAGCAGGGCACGGCGGGACGGTGTGGGGGGACGTGTGGTCACGGGCGGCTCTCCCGGAGACTCGGACGTTCGCCATGTCGAACGTGGTTCGTGAATTCGGTCAGAAGGTAAAGGTGGGGCAGGAACACGTCAATGGTTTGCACAGTGCCTGGTGATCTCTGTGGGGAACCTGTGGCGCAGGCCGAACCACCCGCACCCCAGGAGAAGTTGCCGCATCCGCACCACGCCGGGCACCCGAACGTTACCGTTCGGTAGACCACGCGCTTCCGGAGGTGCCGCATGACGCCCGACCGTTCCGCAGGCCTGGCCGAGTCCGCCCGCGCGCTGGCCGCCGGGGAGGTGACCGCACGGGCACTGGCCGAGGAGACCTTGGCGCGGATCGGCTCAACTCAGGCCTCCCTGAACGCCTTTCGGGTCGTACGGAGGGAAGCGGCGCTCGCCGAGGCCGAAGCCGCGGACAAAGAACTGGCGGCCGGAGTCCGCAGGCCGCTGCTCGGGGTGCCCGTCGCCGTCAAGGACGACATGGACGTCGCGGGCGAGCCGACCGCGTTCGGCTGCCGGGGCGAGTTCCCTCCGGCGACCAAGGACAGCGAGGCGGTACGGAGGCTGCGGGCGGCCGGGGCCGTCATCGTCGGGAAGACGAACACCTGCGAGTTCGGGCAGTGGCCGTTCACCGAGGGGCCCGCGTTCGGCGCGACCCGCAATCCGTGGAACTCCCGTCATACGCCCGGGGGTTCGTCGGGCGGTTCGGCGGCGGCGGTCGCCGCGGGGCTGGTCCCGGCCGCGCTCGGCTCGGACGGCGCCGGTTCGGTGCGCATCCCCGCCTCCTGGACCCACCTCATCGGTGTCAAGCCGCAGCGCGGCCGCATCTCGACCTGGCCGCGCGGCGAGTCCTTCCAGGGCATCACGGTCAACGGCACCCTCGCCCGTACGGTCGCGGACGCGGCCCTGCTCCTGGACGCGGCGAGCGGCAACCACGCACGGGACCCGCACCAACCGCCCGCGCTCACCATGACGGAGGCGATCGGCCGCGACCCCGGCCGACTGCGCATCGCGCTCTCCCTGAAGCCGCCGTTCACCGCACTGCCGGCCCGGCTGCAACCGGAGGTGCGGACTCGGGTCCTCGAACTCGCGGAGAAGCTCGCCCAGTTGGGCCACACGGTCGTAGAGGACGATCCGCCGTACGGCCGGATCGGGTTGACCTTCCTCCCGCGCGCGACCGTCGGTCTCGCCGAGCGGGTCCGTGAGGCGCCGCACCCCGAACTCCTCGACCGCCGCACCCTGGACGCCGCCCGCCTCGGCCGGCTGCTCGGCGGGGCGCCCCTGCGGGCGGCCCGGCGCGCGGAGGCGACCCTGCACGACCGGATCGGCGCGTTCTTCGGGATGTACGACCTGATCCTCGCGCCGACAACAGCCGCTCCCCCGCCCCCGGTCGGCGCGATGCTCGACCTGAGCGGACTGGCCACCGACCGCGCGATGATCGCCGCCTGCCCCTACGCCTGGCCGTGGAACATCCTCGGCTGGCCGGGCGTCAACGTCCCCGCGGGCTTCGTGGCGGGCGGACTCCCGGTCGGCGCCCAGCTGTTGGGCCCGTCGAACAGCGAGCCCCTGCTCCTGTCGCTCGCCGCGCAGTTGGAGGCGGACCTGCGCTGGCACGAGCGGTGGCCGGAGCCGATCGCCGCGGAAACCCCGGCGGCATAGGCGGGTTGGGCCCGTACCCTGTGACCATGCAGGATGCGTCGATGGTCGGGCTGATGGGGCGGGTCACCGGGACGGTCGGGCCCGGGCTCGTCGGTGAGGTGATCGTCCGGGTGCGCGGGGGCGCGGAGCACTTCCTCGCGTACGCCGCCACCGGCACGGACCGGATCGAGCGGGGCACCGTGGTGATGGTCGTGGAGTACCTGCCGCCGAGGACGGTCTACATCACGCAGGCATACGACAGTTGAGCCGCCTCCTTCGCAGGTGAGAGCGTTTCAGGGCCGTATGCGTCAAGATTGCAACAAGGATCCGTCAGCGTCTGTACCCCGGTCTTGCGCAGGAGCACACTCCCTTCGTTCGGTGCCGAAAGGGCACCATCAAAAGGGGGCGTATGCCGATGGTCATCGGCGTCGTAGCGGGGGTGGCGCTTGTCGCCGTTCTCGCACTGATAGGCCTGTTCAAGTCGATGTGGCGGGTCGCGGAGCCCAACGAGGCACTCATCATCTCGGGCTCCAAGCACCGTACCGAAGGCCTTGAGGAAGGCATGGGGTTCCGCATCGTCACGGGGCGCGGCACGCTGGTGCTGCCCGGTGTGCAGGCGGTGCGCAAGATCTCGCTCGACCTCAACGAGACCGAGCTGCACGTGGATTGCGTGACCACCCAGGGCATTCCGCTCAAGGTGCGGGGTGTGGTCATCTTCAAGGTTGGCGACGACTTCGTGTCGATCGCCAACGCGGGACGTCGTTTCCTCGACCAGCAGAAGATGATGTCGGAGCGGGTGCACAACGTGTTCGCCGGTCATCTCCGGTCCATCGTGGGCGGGTTGACGGTCGAGGACATGATCCGCGACCGGGAGAAGCTGACGGGGCAGACCCGGGCCGCGTGCGGTACGGAGATGGAGAAACTGGGTCTGATCGTGGACTCGCTGCAGATCCACGAGATCGAGGACCCGACGGGGTACATCAAGAACCTCGCGATGCCGCACGCGGCGGCCGTGCAGCGGGACGCGCGCATCGCGCAGGCCGAGGCCAACCGTTTGGCCACCGAGGCCGAACAGAAGGCCGCGGCACGGATGTCGGAGGCCACCCGGGACAGCGAGATCCTCCAGGCCGGCTACCAGGCCGAGCGCGACAAGGCGGCGGCGAAGGCCCGACAGGCCGGACCCCTCGCGGATGCCGCCGCCCGGCAGGACGTCGTCGTGCAGGAGACCCGGATCGCCGAACTCGACGCCCTCCGTCGGGAACAGCAGCTCCAGGCGGACGTCCGCAAGCCCGCGGACGCCCAGGCGTACGAGACCCGGGCCCGCGCCGAGGCCGAGCGCGACGCACGGATCTCCGCGGCTCAAGCCAAGGCGAAGGAGACCGAGTTGGCGGCCACGGCCGAGGCGAGCCGGATCAAGACGGCCGCGAACGCCGAGGCCGAGGCGACCCAGGCACGAGGTGCCGCAGCCGCGACGGCCACCAGGGCCACCGGTGAGGCCGAGGCGGCCGCCGCCCAGGCGAAGGGGCTCGCCGCCGCCGAGTCGACGCGGGCCCAGGGTCTCGCCGAGGCGGAGGCCATCAAGGCGAGGGCCGCGGCCCTCGCCGAGAACCAGGAGGCCGTGGTCGCCCAGCAACTCGCCGAGAACTGGCCGGAGATCGTGAAGGCCGGCGCGTCCGCGTTCGGCAGCATCGACAACATGGTGGTCCTCAACGGGGCCGACGGCATGGCGGAGATGCTCGCGAAGGCGCTCACGATGGGTGGCACGGGTCTTGGTCTGGCCCGCCAGCTGCTCTCCTCGATGAACCAGAACGGGCCGACCCCGAACGGGACTTCGGCCCTCAACGGCAGTACGGCACCGCCGTCGCAGAAGGTGCCGGTGGAGAAGGAGTAGTGGTGATCGTCTGACGGGCGCCCGGCGTCCGCGGGGCCCCTGGGACCGTGTAAATTTGCGCCCGGTGCCCCCTTTAACCTGATAAAAGACCCGGGCGCCTGGGGCCCCCCCCCCCCCCCCACGGCCGGGACGTCCAGCGGCGCGATGGCTCCTTCGAGCGCGCCGCGCCAGCCGTCCCGCACCCCGACGAACTCGAAGCCGTGGACCTCCACGC
>NZ_JBHXME010000158.1:0-25459 GCF_042721125.1 Streptomyces sp. NPDC058469 | reverse complement strand
CCCCGGCACCGAAGTGCCGGGGCGCCCGCCGCCCTCAATTCCCGATCCCCGTACGTCACCCGGTGCCGAAGGCCCCCGTGCTGTAGGCGCACTCCGTGTAGATGTAGCCCGACCTGAGCTTGGCCGTGTCCGAGGCCGGCGTCGCGGTGGAACTGTCGGGACGGTGCACGAAGTACGTCGTACCGGTCGGCAGACTGATCGTCTTCTGCGGGTAGCTCTTGCCGGAGCTGCACGGCTTGAACCCCTTCAGCAGGGTGGTGGTGAGGGAGTACGACGTGCAACTTCCGCAGCCCTTGAGCGTGAAGCTTCCGGTCACCGGCCCGGTGTACAGGACCGTGATGTCGTCCGGGCTGTCGTTCATGACGGTGACGGAGATGCTGCCGCCGGACGCACTCGTCGGCAGCTTCTTGCCCGCGGCCGGGACCGTCTGGGCCACCTCGGCGGCGATCGCGATCTTCTTGGCCCGGGCCCGGTTCTTGTCGTGCGTGTTCTTCTTCACGAAGTCGTTCATCGTGGTGAGCGCCGAGTCGAAGTCGCCGTCCTTGTACTGGAAGACACCGCACTGATAGGCACCGGAGTCGGCCTGGCTGCCGGCCCGTTGGGCATCCGCGCCGAGCGCGTCGGCCACGCCGCCCGCCTGTCCGCCCTGCAGGCTCCCGATCTGGGTGGAGAGGCTCTCCAACCCCTCGACGGCCGTGCACGGTTGGCTGCCGGACACGCCCTTCACCCCGTTGGTGACGGCCGACTTGACGGCCGGTTCGACCTGACCCGCCTGGGACGACTGCGGGAACGTGGCCAGCAGATCGCCGAAGTTCGTCGACCAGTCCGCGCGCTGGGCGGCCAGCCCGGTGGAGCCGCACTCGTACAGCGAGGTGGCCAGCCGGTCGTCCGGCCAGGTGGTCAGCGTGCCCAGTTCCTTCTTGCCGATGGTGCCGGGGACGGTCCGCAGATACTTCAACTGGGGTATCGCGTCACAGTAGTTCTTCTGCGCGTAGGCGCCGGCGACCGTCGTGTAGAAGGTCTTCAGCCGGTCGGGCACGCGATCGGCCGCCCGTGAACCGGAGTGTGCGGTGCTGAGGTCGTCGTACACGCCCAGCGCCTGGCGGTAGTGGGGTTCGGCCACCGAGAACGTCAACCTCCCCGAGTCCGCGACGAGTTGGTCGGCCGTCTCCAGCCGGTCGAGGAGCATCTGCTGGGTCGCCTCATCGCGGGCGCTGTCGTAGAGGACGACTCCCCCGGCGGGTACGGCGAGCAGGACCAGGCCCAGCACGACCGCGACCGGCGTGGGCGAGGGCCAGGCGAGGCGGGTGCGCAGGCCCACCAACGCGCCGTGGACGGCGGCCAGTACGAGGAACACGACGTACAGGGTGACGACGGTGCCCGAGACGCCGTCCGGGTCGGCGGGCAGGGCCACCAGCAGCAGCACGATGGTCGCGACCCAGCACGCGGCCATCAGCAGCCAGCGGCGCATCAGCGCGTAACCGAGCCCGAGTCCACTGAGGTTGAGGAGGCCGACCGCGACGGATCTGAGTCGGTCCGGCGGGGCGGGTGGTGGAGACGCCGGCATCGGTGGCACGACGAACCCCTGGACAGCCCCGTACTGATCCTCGGACATGATTCTCCCCCCGCTCAACGATGCCCCCGTTACCGTGACTTGTCAGTGTACGGTCGGGTTCATCGCCAGGACAGTGGGGTTTTTACCGGCCCTCCGCCGCGCAGCACGCGGGACAGTCCCAGCGCCGCCGTCCGCACCGCCGGGGCGAGTTGAGCGGGCCGGAAGCGGGTGCGCGGTACGGCGACCGAGAGCGCGGCGACCGCGGTGTCACCGGCGAACACCGGGGCCGCGATGCAGCTCACCTCCAGGGCCGCCTCCTGCTCCTCGTAGGAGAGGCCGGAGACCTGGATCTTCTCCAGGGTCATGCGCAGGCGGGCCGGGTCGGTGATCGAGTGCGGGGTGAGGCTGGGCAGCGGCCGGGACAGCACCTCTTCCGTCAACTCGGCGCCGGAGAAGGCCAGTAGGGCCTTGCCCACGGCCGTACAGGTCAGGGGCAGGCTGCCGCCGATGCGCGAAGGCAGCCGTAGGGCCTCGTGGCCGTGGATGCGTTCGAGGTAGACCACCTCCATGCCCTCGCGGACGCCGAGATGGATGGTCTCGCGGGTGGCCTCGAAGAGGTCCTGGAGGAAGGGCAGGGCCGTCTCGCGCAGATCGCGCCGGTGCGGCACCAGCGAGCCCAGTTCGAACAGCTTCGCACCGAGCAGATAGCGGGGGCCCGAGCGCTCCAGCCAGCCCAGCCGGACGAGGTCGGCGGCCAGCCGGTGGACGGTGGGCTTGGGCAGTCCGGTGTGCTCGGAAAGTTCCGACAGGCGGTACGGTCCGCCGCTCGGACTGAAGCAGTCGAGGATGAGCGCGGCTTTCTCCAGCATGCTGCCGCTCGCGTTGTTCCGTGTCACGGAACAAACATTGTCCCTTTGCCGGGATGCTGTCTATACCGAGGGGTGTACCCGCACCGCTCTCCCAGGAGGTAACCCGTGCCCACCGTGCCCGACGGCGCCCGTCCGGACGCCGTGTCCCCGGCCGTGGTCAAGGCCGCCGACCTGCTGGCGGAGGCCACCCGTACCGGGGTCGTCTGCCCGCCGGTGCGTGAGCTGCTGGCGGACGGCGATCTGGAGACCGCCTACGCCGTGCAGCAGCTGAACGTCCGGCGCGGTCTGGCCGCCGGCCGCCGGATCGTCGGCCGCAAGATCGGCCTGACCTCCCCTGCCGTCCAGCGTCAACTCGGCGTGGATCAGCCGGACTTCGGCGCGCTGTTCGCGGACATGGCGGTGCCGGACGGCGGCGAGGTGCCCGTGGGTCGGCTGCTCCAGCCAAAGGTGGAGGCGGAGGTCGCGCTGGTCCTCGGGCGGGACCTGCCGGAACGCGAGTGCACGATCGTCGACGTGCTGCGCGCGGTGGACTTCGCGCTGCCCGCGCTGGAGATCGTCGACAGCCGGGTGCGGAACTGGGACATCTCCCTCGTCGACACCGTCGCCGACAACGCCTCCTGCGGTCTGTACGTGCTGGGCGCGACGCCCGTACCGCTGACCGCCGTGGACCTGCGCACGGTGACGATGACCATGAGCCGGGGCGGCGAGACCGTCTCCGAAGGCACCGGCGCCGACTGTCTCGGCAGCCCCCTCACCGCCGCCGTCTGGCTCGCCTCGGCCCTCGCCGAGCGGGGCGATCCGCTGCGCGCCGGCGACCTCGTGCTGACCGGCGCCCTGGGCCCGATGACCCCGGCCGCCCCGGGCGACGCCTTCGAGGCCCACATCTCGGACCTGGGCTCCGTACGGGTCCGCTTCGCCGAGGAATCCAAGAAGGCCAAGGAAGGGGACCGTCAGTGAGCACGAAAGTCGCCATCATCGGCTCCGGCAACATAGGCACCGACCTCCTGATCAAGGTCCTGCGCCTGTCCGAGACCCTGGAGATCGCCGCGCTGGCCGGCATCGACCCGGACTCCGGCGGCCTGGCCCGCGCCCGCCGCCTGAAGGTCGCCACGACCCACGAGGGTGTCGAAGGACTGGTCGAACTGGACGAGTTCGCCGACGTCGACATCGTCTTCGACGCGACCTCGGCGGGCGCCCACCGCCACCACGAGGAGGTGCTGCGCCCGCTGGGCCGTACCCTCGTGGACCTCACCCCGGCCGCCCTCGGCCCGTACGTCGTCCCGCCGGTCAACGGCGACGCCCACCTCGACGCCCCGAACGTCAACATGGTCACCTGCGGCGGCCAGGCCACGATCCCGATCGTCGCCGCGGTGGGCGCGGTATCCCCGGTCCACTACGGCGAGATCGTCGCGTCCATCGCCTCACGCTCCGCGGGACCTGGCACCCGCGCGAACATCGACGAGTTCACCGAGACCACGTCCTCCGCCGTCGAGAAGGTCGGCGGCGCCGCACGCGGCAAGGCGATCATCGTCCTCAACCCGGCCGAACCTCCGCTGATCATGCGGGACACCGTGCACTGCCTCGTCTCCGACTGCGCGACCGAGGCCGTCACCGCGTCCGTCGAGGAGATGGTCGGCCGCGTCCAGGCGTACGTGCCCGGCTACCGGCTCAAACAGAAGGTCCAGTACGACACGGTGGCCGCCGACGACCCACTGCGCAGCCTCGCGCCGGGCGCGGGCGAACTGCTCAAGGTGTCGGTGTTCCTGGAGGTCGAGGGCGCCGCCCACTACCTCCCCGCCTACGCCGGAAACCTCGACATCATGACCTCGGCCGCCCTGCGCACCGCGGAACGCATGGCCGCCCGCACCGGCAAGGAGGCAGTCAAGTGAACCCGTCCCTCTACGTCCAGGACGTCACCCTCCGGGACGGCATGCACGCCGTACGGCACCGCTACACCGTCGGCCAGGCCCGCGCGATCGCCGCCGCCCTGGACAGCGCGGGCGTGGCCGCCATCGAGATCGCGCACGGCGACGGTCTGGCCGGCTCCAGCATCAACTACGGCGTCGGCGCCCACACCGACTGGGAGTGGATCGAGGCCGTCACCGACGTCGTACGGCAGTCGATCCCCACGACCCTGCTGCTGCCCGGCATCGGAACCGTCCACGACCTCAAGCAGGCCCATGCCCTGGGCATCCGCTCGGTGCGGGTCGCCACGCACTGCACCGAGGCCGACATCTCCGCCCAACACATCGCCGCCGCGCGGGAGTTGGGCATGGACGTGGCCGGGTTCCTGATGATGTCCCACATGGCCGAGCCCGCCGAACTCGCCCGCCAGGCCAAGCTCATGGAGTCCTACGGCGCCCACTGCGTCTATGTCACCGACTCCGGGGGCCGGTTGACGATGGACGGGGTCCGGGACCGCTTCCGCGCGTACCGCGAAGTCCTCGCCCCGGAGACCGAGTTGGGCATCCACGCCCACCACAACCTCGCACTCGGCGTGGCCAACACGGTCGTCGCGGTCGAGGGCGGCGCCCTCCGCGTCGACGCCTCCCTCGCGGGCCAGGGCGCGGGCGCGGGCAACTGTCCGCTGGAGGCGTTCGTCGCGGTCGCCGACCTGATGGGCTGGAAGCACGGCTGCGACCTGTTCCCCCTCATGGACGCGGCCGACGATCTCGTACGACCGCTGCAGGACCGCGAGGTACGGGTGGACCGCGAGACCCTCAGCCTCGGCTACGCGGGCGTCTACTCCAGCTTCCTGCGCCACGCCGAGACGGCGGCCGCCCGCTACGGCCTCGACACGCGCAGCATCCTGGTCGAGGCCGGGCGGCGGGCGATGGTCGGCGGCCAGGAGGACATGATCACGGACATCGCGCTGGATCTGGTCGCGCGTGCGGAGAGCACGGCCTGATCCGCGTCAGGGAGTGATGTCCATGCGCTGCGTGCCGATGACCGACAGCAGCCGCAGGGCGCTCTCGGACGGTGAGCCGGGGACCGTCGTGTAGATCACGACCCGCTGGTCGCGGTCGGCGATGTCGAGGACGTCGCAGTTGACGGTGACCGGGCCGACCATCGGGTGCTGGAAGGTCTTGCAGAAAGTGGGCGCGGCGGCCACGTCGTGGGAGTTCCACAGCTCGGTGAACTCCTCGCTCCCTGCGAGGAGTTCACCCACCAGCTCGGTCAGCTCCGGGTCGTCGGGGTAACGGGCCGCGGTGGCGCGCAGGTCGTGGGCGGCGAGGCGGGCGAACGCGTCGGTGTCCGACACTCCGTACAACCGTCGCCCCTGCGGATGCGGTCCGAGGAAGACGCGGCGCACGAGATTGCGGTCGCGGCGCGGCAGGGCCGAGAAGTCCTCCATGAGGGCTGCCGCGAGATCGTTCCAGGCGATCACCTCGTACGTCGCGGACACCACGAACGCGGCGGCCTGCGGCAGCCGGTGCACCAGGTCGAGGATGCTCTGCCGCACCTCGCGCGAGGGACCGGGCGGCGGGCCCGGCGGCACGCCCGCCAGGTGGTGGAGGTGGTCGCGCTCCGCGTCCGTCAGGCGCAGGGCGCGGGCCAGCCCGGCCAGTACCTCGCGCGACGGATGCGGGCCCCGCGCCTGCTCCAGCCGTGTGTAGTACTCGGTCGAGATGAACGCCAGTTGCGCCGCCTCCTCGCGGCGCAACCCCGGGGTACGGCGGCGCGGTCCCGCGGGCAGCCCCACATCGGCGGGGGTGATCCGCTCACGCCTGCTGCGCAGGAAGTCGCCCAGTTCTCGTCGATCCACTCCCCCAGTGTGTACGCGCTCCGGCCGGTCCAGCCAGGTACTGCCGGTGCCTGGATCAGCTCGACGCACCGGCGCAGGCTCGCTGCCATGACCAACACCTCCACTTCCCCCTCCCTCGGCCTGCTGTCCGGCAAGGTCGCCTTCGTCACCGGCGCCGGACGCGGCATCGGCGCGGCGGCGGCACGACTGTTCGCCCGCGAAGGCGCCCGGGTACTGCTCGCGGCCCGGACGGAGGCCCAACTGAAGACCGTCACCGAGGAGATCCGGGAGGCAGGCGGCACCGCGGACTACGTGGTGTGCGACCTGGCCGACGCGACCAGCGTGCGCACAGCCGTCGACCGGACCGTGGACCTGTACGGCCGGCTCGACGTGGCCTTCAACAACGGCGCCACGATCCAACGCCCCGGTCCGATGGACGAGTTGCCGGAGAGCGACTTCGACCACGTCTACGACGTGAACCTCAAGGGCGTCTGGCTCGCCATGGTCGCCCAGGTCGCCGCCATCCGGGCCACCGCGGGAACCGGCGCCATCGTCAACAACTCCTCCGTCGGCAGTCTGATGGGCAACCCCGAACTGCCCGCCTACGGCGCGATGAAGCGCGCGGTCAACAGCCTCACCGAGTCGGCTGCCATCACCTACGGCCCGGAGGGCATCCGCGTGAACGCCATCGCCCCCGGCAACACCCTCACCGAGATGATCAGGGCCTGGGAGGCGGAATCCCCCGGCCTCCAGGACCGCCTCACGGCGCACACCCCGCTGCGCCGCGCGGCCGACCCCGGCGAGATCGCCCAGGCGGCGGCCTGGCTGCTCAGTGACCGCGCCTCCTTCGTGACCGGCACGGTCCTGCGGGTCGACGGCGGCGCGCGGGCCTGACGGTCGGGCGGCTCGGCGATCCGCGAGACGGCCGGTTCAGACGGCCGGTTCAGACGGCCGGTTCAGACACCGGCTCCCGGCGGTTGTGGCGGCGGATGATCAGCCACGTTATCCAGCCGACGCCGATGATGAACCCGAAGCTGATGATCCGGTAGAGAACGACCGTGGCGATCGCGGTACTGGTCGCGACGCCACCCGTGACCAGCCCGAGGATCAGCGCGCTGTCGATGAGCCCGAGGCCTCCCGGGATGATCGTGAGGGTCCCGGCGGCCATGCCCGCGCAGAAGGCGAGCAGCAGTTGGGCGCTGCTGATCTGTGTGTCGCTGATGGCGTGGAAGCACAGCCACAGACAGCCCGCGTCGAGCAGCCAGTTGAGTACGGCGAAGACGGCGGCGGCGACCGCGTGCCGGGGTTCGAGCCGGGCGGTACGGAGTTGCTCGACGAAGCCGCGGATGCGGTCCAGGCCCTGGGTCTCGGGAAGGTGCCGCAGCCGGTTGACCCGGGCCAGCGCGGCGCGGGTGGCCGGTTCGACCTTCTCCGGGTGGCGGGTGATGCGCCGGATGCCGACGGTGAGCAGGAGCACGGCCAGGCCGAGGGTGACGAGGCTGTGCCACTGCAGGCTCCCGTCGGAGGCGATCGCGGAGATCGCGGTGACGACGGCCAGGGCCGCCGCGGAGAGCATGCCGGACAGCGCGATGCACCAGGAGGCGACGGCGGGGGTGGCTCCGAAGCGGCGCATCTGCTGGTAGTTGAAGTGGGTGGAGAAGGCCGGGCCGCCGGGCAGGGTGACGCTCAGCGAGTGGGCGGCGTAGGCGAGGGCGATGTGCCGTTGGATCGGCACGATCACCCCGGCCGAGCGCAGCAGCCGGCGTTGCATGCGCGCGTAGCAGCCCATGGCGGCCACTTCGGCGACGAGCGCGACGGCGAACCAGTTCAGCCGGGGTGCGCGCAGTTGCGACAGCGCGGCGGCCAACGACGGCCATCCCAGCACCAGTTCGGTGGTGAACAGCGCGAGCAGGACCGTGATCACCAGCGGCCGCAGCCAGTGTCGGGTGTGTCGGGGCGCGGCGTCGGCCGGTTCGGTGGCGGTGGTGTCCGGAGCGTGCACAGGCAGGACCGTCGATTTCGTGAAGTGAGCTTCAGCCGTCGGCGATGCCGGCACCGCTCAATGCGGGGACGGTGTTCTCCGAGCGGACGAGGGAGCGAGCACCGAGGCGGAACTGTTCCATTTTATGCACGATGGTCCGGCCGACCGGCGTGTGCCCCCAGATGCTGATGCCCTGGTGGCTGCCGGGCTCCCAGGTCGCCTCGTCGACGACGACGGGATTCCAGCCGACCTCCCACTCGAAGCCCGAGGGGGTGCGGGCGTAGTACGACAGTTCCTTGTCGTTGGTGTGCTGCCCGACTGACAGCGCCATGTCGAAGCCGAGTTCGCACACACGCTGGTAGCTCCGCGCGCGGTCGTCGAGCCCGGCCGCCTGGATGTTGAGGTGCTGGACGCGGGTACGGACCGGGTCGATGGGCAGCCCGCGCACACCGGCGATCGCGACGGAGTGGTGGCGCTCGTTGACCCGCAGGAAGCGGATCTTGAGCTTGACGCCGCTGATCGTCTCGTCGATGTAGTCCGTCAGCCGCGCGTCGAACACCGTGTTGAAGCAGCCCCGCAACTGGGTCGGCCTGGTGGACGTGATCGCGACATGCCCCATCCCGGAGTCGCCGGTGACGAATCCGGAGGCCGGCATGCGCAGCGGCTCCGCGGACCTCATGGGAGTGGTGTGGATCTCCTGGGTGATGCCCTTGGGCCCGGGAAAACGCACGAGCCGTTCGACTCCGCGCAGCGCGGCCTCCTCGGCGGTACCCGCGACGACCGGGACGCCGTGGGCGCGCACCCCAGGCCTCGATCCGCTCGAAGGCGGCATGGTCGTCGACATGCCAACCCGTCGCTACGACGTCCTCGGCCGGCCCGCGCCGCAACAGTAACCGGCGCTCCTGCTCGTCAAGACGGAACCGCATCAGCCCAGTGTCGAGCGCGTCATGGTGCATACCGATGGCGTCGGTACCGAAGCGGCGCCAGTCGGCGAAGCACTCGGTCTCGATGACGAGGTAGCCGAGGTGCACCGAGCCAAAGACGGAGGCGGTGTCGGAAGCGATGTCGACGGCGCTGGCGGATGCGCTGGATGCCCTCATCGCCCACCCGCCAGGAAGTCGGCGCACACCCGGTTGAACAGCTCGGCGCGCTCCCACTGCACCCAGTGCCCGGTGTTGGCCACCTGATAGAGGTCGCAGTTGGGCAGCCGCTCGGCCAACACGCGTCCGCCCTGGGGCCGGTTGACCTTGTCCGCCGCGCCCCACAGCACCAGGGTGGGCACGGGCAGCCGGGACAGCCGCCGGTCGCGGGTGAAGTCCATCTTCCAGAGCGTGCGCAGGGCGTCACGGCCGGACGGTCGCCGCAGCGGCGGGGCCGCGACCACCTCGGGGTCGACGCTGGCCGCGTAGCGCGCGTCGATGACGGCGTCCGGCACTTCCGCCGCGTTGAAGACGAGATAGGTGCGGATGAACTTCTCCAGCTTCAGCCGCGAAGGCCCGTCCCCTGAGTAGTAGTTGAGCAGGCTGTTGAGCCCGGGGGTGGGCAGGGCACGGGTGGTTCCGATGCCACCGGGTCCCATCAGCACCATGCGGTCGACCCGCTCGGGTGGGTCCAGGGCCAGCCGGAGCGCGCAGGCACCGCCGTAGGAGTTCCCGACCAAGTGGGCCTTGTTCAGCCCCAGTTGGTCCATCACCCCACGGATGCCGTCGGCCAGGTACCCGAAGGGGTCGGCGCCGTCGATGCCCTTGGTGCTGCGGCCGTAGCCGGGCAGGTCGGGCACGATGACCCGGTACTCCTTGGCCAACTCCTCAATGTTGCGGAAGTAGTTGGAGACACCGGAGGCGCCGGGCCCGCCGCCGTGGAGCAGCAGTACCGCCGGCCCCTCCCCCTACTCCGCTACGAAGATCTCCTTGCCCGCGATGTCGAGCAGCGACTCTCGCATCGGGGGCGGTGAGGCGGGCGCGGTCATGATGGATTCCTCACTGCGTGATCGGGACGGTCGTACGCGATGTCGGGGTGAATCCGGCCGGGGGCGGCAGGAGTTGGGCCCCGGCGCGGGCGGCGGCGTAGACATACGCGTCCGGGCGCAGCGCGAGAGTGGCCGCCCGGTGCTTGCTCAGCCAGGGCAGCAGCACACCGTCGCTGTCGACGAGGGTGCCCTCGGCGGGACGGGATCCGACAGGTGTGACGGTCAGCGCGGGAACGCCCAGGCGGTCCCGGGCGGGTTGGGGCACGGGCGGTCCGGCGTGCAGGAGCAGCCAACGGCCGCCGAGTACGTCGTCCAGTCGTACGCGCTCCCCGTCCGGGCCGGTCACCCAGGGCTGCGGGATCTGATGCCCGGAGGCCTTGGTGCGCGGGCGGCCCTGGAGGCCGTCGGCGTAGTGGGCGACGGGTATCCAGTTCGAGTCCTGCAGCCACCTGCTGAAGCCGCGGATCCGGTTGAGCGGACGCAGTAACGCATCACGCAACTGGGCCACAACAGGCCGCCGTTCGGTGATGACCCGGCCGACGAACACCGCCCGTCTGGTCACCTCCTTGACGTGCGGCTTGCGTTCGGCCTCGTAGGAATCGAGGGCTGTGTCGGGCAGTTCGCCGCGCAGTACGGCGGCCAGTTTCCAGCACAGGTTGGCCGCGTCGCGTACGCCGGCGGCCATGCCCTGGCCGATCCACGGCGGCATCGCGTGGGCGGCGTCACCGGCGAGGAAGACGCGGCCCACGCGGAAGCGGGCGGCGAAGCGCACATGCTGGCTGTATACGGTGGCCCGCAGGACCTGGACGTCGTCCCGGCCGATCCCGTATCGGGACACCAGCTCGTACACCGCGTCGTCGGTGGTCAGTCGGCGTTCGTCGTCGCCCGGGAGGATCGGGAACTCCCAGCGGTGATGGCCCAGCGGCGTCGGGCAGTCCACGGCGGGCCGGGCCGGATCGCAGCGGCGCAGCCGGTCGTGGTCCGGCCACGGCTTGAGCATCTCGGTGTCGATGACGACCCAACGGTCCTCGTACGTCCGCCCCTCGTAGCCCACGTTGAGCTGCGCGCGGGTGAGGCTGGAGCCGCCGTCGGCGGCGATGACGTAGGAGGCGCGCAGGCGTCGTACGGAATCGTCGACGGTCGCGATCACTGTCAACTCGACGCCGTCCGGGCCCTGTTGGATCCGCAGGCACTCGTGGCGGAGCAGGATCTCCACCTTCGGGTAGCGGTCGACGCCGTCACGCAGGACCCGTTCCAGGGCCGGCTGGTAGATGAACATCTGTGGCGGGTGGCCGTGGCCGCGCGAGGTCGGGAGTGCGGTGAGAGGCGGGCGGGAGGAGGTGCTGGTGGACGTCGATGCGGTACGGGGCTGGCATGTTCTCTCGCTTCCTCATATTCGGGCTGTCGACCAACGGGCGCTGGGTGTCGAGGAGTTCGGTCGGTTCAGGTCCCAACCGCGGGGCGTTCAGGCGGAGTCGGCGTGCTCCGGGTCGCGGCTGGGCTCCGTCGCCTGCGACTGCTGCGGCTCGGGCGTCGCGGTGGTGCGGCGGCCGGGCAGGACCGCGAGGACGATCAGCGTGCCGGCGGCCATGATGATCCCGCCGACCAGGCTGGTCTGCGCGACACCGTGGGCGAAGGCCTCCTGCACGGCGTCCACCAGGGCCTGTGCCTGCCGCGGTCCGGCGGAGGGCGTCTTCGCGATCTGCTGGGCGACCGCCAGGCCGCCGCCGACCGAGTCCTTGGCGGTGTCCAGCGCGGCGGCGGGGAGGTGCCCGCCGACCAGGCCGGTCAGCTTGTCCTTGTAGGTGGTGCCCAGCAGCGAGCCCAGGATGGCGATACCGAGGGAACCGCCCAGTTCCAGCGCGGTGTCGTTGGCGCCGCCGCCGACGCCCAGCTCGTTCTCCGGGAAGGAGCCCATGATCGTGTCAGTGGCCGGGGAGACGCTCAGCCCGATCGCGAAGCCGAGCAGCAGCAGCGTGGGCAGGAAGTCGCCGTAGGTGGAGGTCTTGTCCACCTGGGTGAGCAGGAGGACGCCGACGGTGCCGAGCACCATGCCGGTCACCACCATCGGCTTCATGCCCAGCTTGGGGGTCAGCCGCCCGGTGACCGCGGCGCCGAGGAACACGGCACCGGCCAGCGGCAGCAGGCGCACGCCCGTCTCCAGCGCGTTGTAGCCGAGGACGAACTGCAGGAACTGCGTGGCGTAGTAGATCGCGCCGAAGGTGCCGAAGAAGAAGAACAGGACCGCCGTCATCGAGCCGCTGAAGGATCGCTGAGCGAACTTGCGGACATCGAGCATGGGGTGCGGGTGACGCAACTCCCAGGCCACGAAGGCGGGCAGGCCGACAGCCGCGACGACGGCCGCGGTGACCGGACCCGCGCCCCAGCCGAAGTGCGGGCCCTCGATGATCGCGTAGACCAGGCTGCCGACCGAGACGATCGAGAGCAGACCGCCCACGTAGTCGATGCGGCCCATCCCGTCCGCCTTGGACGGCGGTACGAGAACCAGGGCGCCGACCACAGCGGCGAGGGCGATGGGGACGTTGATCAGGAACGTGGAACCCCAGGCGTGGTCCTCCAGCAGCCAGCCCGCGACCAGCGGGCCGACAGCGATGGCCAGGCCCGAGGTCGCGGTCCAGGCCGTGATGGCCCGCGCCCGCTCGCGCTTGGGGAAGATCGCGACCAGCAGGGACAGCGTGGCCGGCATGACCACCGCCGCGCCCACGCCCATGACCGCGCGGGCCGCGATGACCAGTCCGGTCTCGTGCACCAGGCTGCCCATCACCGATCCGCCGGCGAAGACCACCAGGCCGGTGAGGAGCGCGCCGCGACGGCTGTACTTGTCGCCGATCGAGCCCAGCACGAGCATCAGCGCGGCGTACGGGACGGTGTAGCCGTCGATGACCCACTGCAGATCACTGCTGCTCAGGCCCAGGTCAGTAGTCATGTCGGGGGCGGCCACGATCAGCGAGGTGTTCGCCATGACCACGATCAGCAGGCTCAGACAGAGCACGATCAGGGCAGGCCGGCGCCGCGTGTACGGCCCGGTCATCTTGTCGACGGGTGTGGTGGCGAAGAGTGGCATCGGAGGCTCCTGGACGACATTAATTGCTCACTGATGTGCAGACTATTTTATTGCCCATCGATGTGCAACTATGCCGAGACGGACCAGACCCTCCAGGAGGTGTCGACGTGACCGGCCGCACCAGCGCCAAGGCCCGGGCCACCCGCACCCGCATCCTGGAAGCGGCCCGGCGGGAACTGGGCCGCGACCCCGACAGCAGCCTCGGTGACATCGCCGAGGCCGCGGGCCTGGCGCGGCGCACCCTCTACGAGCACTTCGCCGGTCGGGGCGCGCTCGTCCACGGCCTCGCGGCGGACGCCGGGGAGGCGGTACGGCGTGCGAGCACCGTCGCCCGGACGCCGATGCCGGATCCCGTGACCTCCCTGGCCCGCCTCGTCCTCACACTCTGGTCGGTCGGCGACCGCTACCGCACCCTCATCGCCCTCGCCCACCGCGACCTCGGCCCCGACCGGGTCGACGAGCTCCTCGGCCCGGCCCGTGACACGGTCGCCGCGATCCTCGGCCAGGGCCAGCGGCAGGGCGTCTTCCACACCGCCGTCCCGCCGGGCCCGCTCAGCAGAGCCCTGGAGGCACAGCTGCTGGCGCTGCTCGACAGCGTCAACTCCGGCCTCTGGACCGACGACGGCACAGCCGCCGTCACGGCGGCCCTCATCACCGCGGGCGTCGGACCCGGCCTCGCGGCCACCACGGTTCACCGCCTGCGCCCAACCCGTTGAAGGAGACCCATGCACCCGTACGACTACGCCGACGCCACGTTCCCCGCGTACGAACCCGGTGACGCACGCCCGCCCCGGAGGAACCGGCGACCGGTCGTCATCGCCGTCGGCTCGCTGCTCGCGCTGCTCCTCGTGCCCGTCGCCCTCGACCGTTTCGCGACGGCGCGGGTGGAGTCCCGTACGGCCGAGGCGTTCCAGGAGGGCATGCGCACCCCCTCGGCGCCGGAGGTCCACGTGCGGGGCTTCCCCGTGCTGACTCAGCTCGCCGCCGGCACCCTGCGGCACGTGGACATCACCGCGCACGACATACCGGCGAGCGATACCACCGGCCCGCTTCCGGTGAGTGAACTCTCCCTACGGCTCGCGGAGTTGAGGAAATCCGACGACGACACGGAGGCGCTGGCCCGCTCGGCGGAGGCGACCGCCCTGCTCTCCTACCCGGACATGTCCGACGCGCTGGGGCTGGAGATCTCCCGGGGCTCCCGTCCCGACCAGGTCCGCGCGAGCGTCCTCCTGCCCACCGGCGACGACGTCACCGTGGCGGCGACCGTCTCGGTGCTGTCCGGCAACCGCATCGCCTTCAAGGACTTCCAGGTCACGGGCGGGCTGCTGCCCGAGGTGGGGCGAGTGGCACTCGGCGAGGTCTTCGAGCGGCCGGTCCGGCTGCGGAACATCCCTCAGGGCCTGCGGCTGCGCTCGGTCACCACGACGGAGAGCGGGCTCAGTGCCCGACTGTCGGGCGAGTCGGTCACCTTCCGGTCCTCCGATGACGGCTCGCGGAACGACGAGGTGCGGGACTCGGTGCGGGATTGGGTGCCGGGCGACTCGTCGTACGGGTACGCCTGAGGCTCAGCCGTCCGCGACGGTCTCGTCCACCGACGCGACCTCATCCGCTGATGCGACCTCGTCCACCACGACACGCGCCTGCTTCTCCGGCACACCGGCCGCGATGAGCGAAGCGACCGCCGCATGGGTACCGTCGTCCTCCAGTTCCCCGGAGTTGACCTCTTCGAGCAGGGCGATCGACATGGCTTCGAGTCCGGCGCTCAGCACGGCGGCCGGCAGTTGGGTGTGGAAGACGCCGTCGCGCTGGCCGCGGTCCAGGATGGTGGTGGCCGCGCTGCGGGCCGGTGACAGGATCTCGGTGACGCGCCCCACGCCCAGGTCCCTCCGGGCCAGCGCCAGGAGAAGCCGGTAGCGGTCGCCCACGGTCCACATCGACAGCACGAAGCGCGCGTACGACCGGTCGGCCGACTCCGCCCCCGCACCGGACGGCGCCGGATCGGCGGGCAGCGCTGCCCGCAGGGCCTCCGACGCCTCCTCGGCCAGCGCTTCGAGCAGCGCCTCCCGGCCGGGGAAATGCCCGAACAGGGTGCGTCGTACGACGCCGGACGCGCGGGCGAGTTCCTCCAGGGTGATGTCCGGGTTCCGGCCGAGTTCCCGGCGGGCCGTGGCCAGGATGCGTTCCCGGTTGGAGCGCGCGTTGCTTCGCTGGGGGACTCTGGCCGGGGGCTTGGTCACGGACAACCTCGGTGAAGTGCGGGAGCTACGGAGCGGGGGGCGAGCGGTACGTCCAGTCTGGCACGCGCCCCCGACTCCACGGCGGCGCGGCACCGCGGGCGCCGGCCGGCCTCCCTGCCGTCCCCGGCCAAGGACACGGCTCCGACATGTACCGCGGACAGGGGCTCCGCCCGCCGTCCGTCAGTAGTAGGCGCGAAGGTAGCGGTCGAGCCGGGACCGGGCCTTGTCCACGCTCAGCCCGAGCGCCTTGCCGAGTGTCTCGCCCGGCACGTCGTCGGCCTGCGCCCCGTACGCCGCTTCCTTGCCGACCCGGGCGGCCATGCGCTCCAGGATGGCCACCGCCTTCAGCGCGGCCACCGGTGCCGTGTCCGAGAGTGCGTCCAGCCGTGCCTCCAACTGCTCCATCAGCTCGGAGAGTTCCTCCGGCAACGGGACCGTCCGGCGTTCGACCGCGTGGATGTGTTCCCACCAGTCGTCGTACGCGTCGGAGGTGTCCAGGTCGTCCAGGTCGTGGTCCTCGACCTGGTCCCAGTCGATGGGATGGCTCTCCCCGCGCCAACCGCACGCGCAGGAAGCCCGCCAGCCGGCCGCCTTCGGCCGGCCCATCCACCCGTTGTAGGCCCACCACTCACGCGTCTCGAAGCCACAACTACCGCTGCCCACATCCAGATACACGGACTTCGGCTCACTGCCGTCGGCGAGGACCGCCCCCACGATGCCCTCGTGGGACTCCCCGAACTCCTCACTCCGCCACGCCACAACTCCCCCTTCCGGCAACCCCGCGACGGCCGGGTGAGCACCTGAGGCGCCGGCCCGGCACAGTACGAGAGTGCCGCAGAACGGACATCCGGGGAGGGTGAAGACACCCAACAGCCCGGTTTGTTGGGCCGGAACGTCCCGTCAGGCGACCGCGGGGTCGAGCAGACCCGCGCGAAGGCGCTGGAGCATACGGCTGATGAGCCGGGACACGTGCATCTGGGAGATGCCGAGTTCCTCGCCGATCTCGGCCTGCGTGCGCTCCTCGACGAAGCGCATGTGGATGATCTTCCGCTCGCGCTCGTCGAGTTGGGCGATCAGAGGGGCCAAGGAGCTGAGGTCGTCGACCAGTTCGAGCCCCGGGTCCTCCTCGCCGATGACATCGGCCAGCACGGTCTCGCCCTCGGCGCCCGCGTCGGAGCTGAGCGCCGCGTCGAGCGAGGAGGAGGTGTAGCCGTTGGACGCCTTGCGGGCCTCGATGACCTCTTCCTCGGAGAGGCACATCAGCTCGGACAGCTCACGCGTGGTGGGCGTACGGCCGAGGCGGGACCGCAGTTCCTCGGTCGCCTTGGCCAACTCGACGCGGGCCTCCTGCAGTCGGCGCGGCACGTGGACGGCCCAACTGGTGTCGCGGAAGAAGCGCTTGATCTCGCCGACGATGTAAGGAACGGCGAACGACGTGAACTCCACCTGCCGCGAGAGCTCGAACCGGTCGATCGCCTTGATGAGTCCGATCGTGCCGACCTGGACGATGTCCTCCATCTCGTTGTTGCTACGGCTGCGGAAGCGCGCGGCCGCGTAGCGCACGAGGGAGAGGTTCATCTCGATCAGGGTGTTGCGCACGTACTGGAACTCGTGGGTGCCCTCCTCCAGCGAGGTCAGCCGGTCGAAGAACTGGCGCGACAGCTCACGCGCGTCCCTCGGGCTCACCTTCGACGGCTCCGCGATCAGCGGAAGCGCCTCCCCGATCACCGGGAGCGTCTCCCCGGCCGTCATCCGCCGTCCTGCCGTGGCCGGTGCCTCCGCTGCCGTCACGGCTGCCATAACGCCCACCCCATTCGTCCGAAGGAACTGCCGACAAGAGCCCCCTGCCCCGCTTCTCGCGGCTCACTCCCCCTCAACCGGCCAAATTCGGGGCGCGCACCTCGTTTCCCACGAACGTGGTGACCAGTAAGCCGCGTTCAGGCGCCCTTGCGTCCGACGCCCGCGTAGACCCAGTACTCCGACGGGTTCTCCGGGATCTCGTCCTCCGGGTCCGGGCGCCACAGGGGGACGTAGGTCAGGCCGGGCGTGACGAGGTCGAAGCCGTCGAACAGGCCGAGGATCTCGTCGTAGGAGCGGGCGGTGACGGGCGAAGTGGCCCTGGAGCTGTACAGCTTGCCCACGGCCGCCGCGGTGTCCGGGCGGTCCTCGTTGGTGGCGTGGCTCATGGCCAGCCAGCTGCCGTCGGGCAGTTCGTCGCGGAAGGCGGCGACGATGCCGGCCGGGTCCTCAGCGGGCGTGACGAAGTGCAGGATCGTGATCATCAGTACGGCGACGGGCTGATCGAAGTCGATCAACTTCCGTACCCGCGGGACGGACAGGACGTCGGCCGGCCTCCGGATGTCGCCGTCGACGATGTCCGCGTCCGGGTTGTCGGCGAGGAGGGAGGTGCTGTGGGCGACGGCCACCGGGTCGTTGTCCACGTAGACCACGCGGGCTCCGGGGCTGGCTGCCTGCGCGACCTCGTGGACGTTGCCCTGGGTGGGGATGCCCGAGCCGAGGTCGATGAACTGCCGTACGCCGGACTCGACAAGGAAGCGCACGGCCCGGCCGAGGAAGTCGCGGTTGGCGCGGGCCAGGGTGCGCACCTGGGGGTCGATCGCCGTGAAGGCCGCCAACGCCTCGCGGTCTATGGCGAAATTGTGTTCACCGCCCAGCATCGCGTCGTACATTCGGGCGACGCTCGCTTTGTGAGGATCGATCCCCTGCGGCAGACCTCCACTGTCCGTCACCACAACTCCCTTTCGCCCGAAGATCTTTGACGCGTCATCATATAGTTGCCGCCGAAAGCACGGCAGACCGCTTGCCCCACGCCACGCGGCCGGTCCCCCACCCGGAAAGGCACGACCCTGCGGAACGAACCGCGCAGTCACCACGGTGACGCACCCCCTGCCGGGCCCCCACGCCGCAGGCAGGCCTTCGCTCCCGCCGCGGACGTGATCGGCTCGGAGCTCGACCTGCGGCTGACCGGCAGCCATGTCGTGCACGCGCTGACGCCCGGGTTCTGCGACGCGGCGTCGGTGTACCTGCTGGAGCGGTGGGTTCTTGAGGAGAACGCGTATCCCGCCGTGGATCCGCCCCAGATCGAGGCGCGTCGGCTGGCACTGCGGGTGGGTACGGAGGCGCCCGAGAGCTGGGACGGTGTGCTGCCGGTCGGCGAGGTGGTCGTCTTTCCGCGCGAGACCCCGTACGCGCGGGCCCTCGCCAGCGGTCACACGCAGTTGCTCGACGCGGTGGACAAGCACACCTCCGAGCGACTGCTGGCCTCCGCGGGCGGGGACGCGCAGCGCATAGACGACCTGCTGGGGACGGCGTCCTTCCTCGTCGTGCCGCTCCAACTGCGGGGCGCCACCGTCGGGTTCATCGCCTGCACGCGCGGACCGGACCGGGATAAGTTCCTGCCCGGTGAGGCCGTGGCCGTGGAGTCGCTGGCGGCGCGGGCCAGTGTCGCCCTGGACAACGCGCGCCGCTACGAACGCGAGCGCCGCACCGCGCTGGCCATCCGCAACAGCCTGCTCCCGGACCCGGCCCAGGCGTTCCACGGCTGCCGCATCGCGCACGGCTATCTTCCGGCCGGTCAGGGCAACATCATCGGCGGCGACTGGTTCGACGTACTGCCCCGCCCCGGCGGCCGGGTCGGTCTGGTCGTCGGCGACGCGATGGGCCACGGCCCCGAGTCCGCCGTAGCCATGATCCAGCTGCGTACGGCCGTGCGCACCCTGGCCCGGCTCGACATGGAACCGGCCGAACTCATGCGCCGACTCGACGAGTTGGCCTACGACACTCCGGGTGCGTCGTTCGCGACCTGTATCTACGCCGAGTGGGACGCCAAGGCGCACTCGTGCACGCTGGTCGGCGCCGGCCACCCGCCTCCACTGCTGCGCGGCCCGGGCGGACCGGCCGTACCGGTGACGCTCGCCAGCGCGGGGCTGCCGCTGGGGCTCGGCACGGGCAACTACGAGGCCACGGTACTGACCATCGACGAACCGGCCCTGCTCCTGCTGTACAGCGACGGGCTGGTCGAGTCGCGGCACGCCGACATCGACCAGGAGATCGCCGGTCTGGCCCGGGCCCTCGACACCGCTGCCGCCGAGCCCACGCCGGCCGGTGGAGAGGAGGGGTTCCCCTCGCTGTGCGAGCGGTTGCTGCGGGCCCCGTCCGCGACGCCCGGGGCGGACGACCGCACGCTGCTGCTGGCCGAGTTGACGCCCGCGACCACCTGAACAGGCCGCGGGCGTCCTCGCCCCCTCCACGTGTCCGGCGTCAGTAGCCGGTGGACAGTGTGGCCCACACGGCTTTTCCGCCGGTGAGCGACGACCGGTCGACCCCCCAGGTGTCCGCGAGCGCCTGCACGATGAACAGTCCGCGTCCGCTCTCGTCGTCGGGGCACGGCTCGCAGCGGGTGAGGTTGCTGCCCGTGTAGTCGTGGTCGTGGACCTCGATGCGCAGACTACGGTCGGTGACGAGCCCGATACCGCACAGGAGTCTCGCGCTGGGTGTGTGGCACACCCCGTTGGTGGCCAACTCGGAGATGAGCAGCACCGCGTCGTCGCGTACCGCTTCGGGCAGGCTCCACTTGGCGAGTTGCGCGCCCATGGCGTGCCGGGCGACCCGGACGCCTGAGCGGTGCGCCGGTAGTTCCAGCCAGTGCGCCAGGTCCGGGCTGACGACGTCTAAGAGCTGCGGGGAGGGAGTCGTGTGGGGGGACACGGTGGTTCGCCTTCCATCGGGGGCGGGCGCAGGCGGGAGACGCACAGCATCAGCAACCGGCCTGCCGGAGTTGGGGTGTTCCAGCGGGAGGCCCGGATCGCTCACACAAGTAACTATGCCCATAGCTCAGTTCAAGCTGCAACCGACTCCCTGATAATTTCAGAACGTCGGTTTCCGTCTGGCGGCATCAGCAAGTCGCTGTCAGACTAATGCCGGTGACAGTCCCTCAGGAGGTTGGGCGTGAGCGAAGCTCGTTCGGGCACCGGCGCCGGTGCACCCACTGTTCTCCGCATGATCCTCGGCCGGCGGCTGCAGGAGCGGCGACAGGGTGCGGGCGTGTCCCTGGAGAACGCCGCCAGGGCCCTGCGGGTGACCTCCCTGACCATCCGCCGTCTGGAGAAGGCCGAGGTCGGCCTCAAACCGCTCTACGTCGAGAAGCTGCTGGAGACCTACGGCGCCGACCGTCAGGAGATCGAGGAGTTCGTCGCCCTCGCGGACCGCGCCAACGAGCCCGGCTGGTGGCACGCCTACCGCGATGTGCTGCCCGGCTGGTTCACCGCCTATGTGAGCCTGGAGACCGGCGCCAAGACCCTGCGTACCTATGAGCCGCACTACGTCACGGGACTCCTGCAGACGTACGACTACGCGCGAGGCGTGCTGAGTGGCGGCTTCCCGAACGACAACGACGAAGACCTCGAACGGCGGGTGCAGTTACGTCTGCGCCGCCAGAGTCTGCTGGAGAGGCCGGACTCGCCCACGCTGTGGGCGGTGCTGGAAGAAGCCGTGCTCCACCGGGTGGTGGGCGGTCCCGCGGTCATGCGGGACCAGATAGACCGGCTCCTCGAGGTTTCGGAACTGGACCACGTCAGTGTCGACATCGTCCCGTTCTCGGCGGGTGCCCACGTCGGGGCGTGCGCACCCTTCACCTATTTCCGGTTCCAGGAACCGGAGCTGCCCGACGTCGTCTACAGCGAGATCCTCTCCGCCTCCATGTACCTGGACCAGCGATCCGATGTCGTGGCCCATCTGGAAGCGCACAACAGGATGTCGCTGCTGACCTCGTCCGCGGACAGCAAGGCGCTCTTGAACCGCATGCGCAAGGAGTACTCATGACCACCACGGACGGCAAGGTCTACAACGGGATGCCCGCGTCGAACCTCGGCGAGCAGGGCTGGGAGTGCCCCTGGAGCGGTCCCAACGGGGGACAGTGCGTGGAGACGAAGCAACTGGCCGACGGGCGCATCGCGTTGCGCCAGTCGACCGATCCCGCCGGACCCGCGCTGATCTACACGCCCCAGGAGATGGCCGCGTTCGTCGACGGGGTCAAGCGGGGCCTGGCCGACCATCTGATGGCCGGCTGAACCAGACCACGGGCGTGAGGGATTGGGAGCCGGCCCGGCTGCGATCTGCCCGAGACGCCGATGCACACCACTTGAGAGGGAGAGCATGACCAACCCCCACGCCGCGCGGGACATCGACACCAGCAGGCCGCACTCCGCCCGCATGTACGACTACTACCTGGGCGGCAAGGACCACTTCGAGGTCGACAAGCAGGCGGCCGAGGCGGTCGCGGGCGTCTACCCTGGCGTCTTCGTCGCCGGCCGTGAGAACCGCGGGTTCATGCACCGGGCCACCCGGGTCCTCGCCCGGGAGCACGGCATCCGCCAGTGGCTCGACATCGGCACGGGCATCCCCACCGAGCCGAACCTGCACCAGGTCGCCCAGTCCGTGGTGCCCGAGGCCCGGGTGGTCTACGCCGACAACGACCCCCTGGTCCTCAAGTACGCCGAGCGCCTGATGCGCAGCACCCGACAGGGCCGTACCGCGTACGTCCAGGCGGACGTCAACGACCCCGATACGCTGCTCAACTCGCCCGAAGTGGCCGACATACTGGACTTCGACAGGCCGATCGCGCTGTCCCTCAACGCGCTCCTGCACTTCGTCACCGACGACCAGGACCCGTACGGGCTCGTGGCCCGTCTGCTCTCGGTCCTTCCTTCGGGCAGCGCCCTGGCCATCAGCCACTGCACCCCCGACTTCGACCCCGAGACCTGGGCGAAGGTCACAGCGATCTACGACGAGGCCGGGACACCGGTGAAGGTCCGCACGCGGGACGAGGTCGCGCGCTTCTTCACCGGGCTCGACCTGCTCGACCCGGGCATCGCCGTGGGGTACCGCTGGCGTCCCGACCCCGTGACCGAGGAGTGGCCCGAGGACCAGGCGCCCACGGACGCCAAGGTCAGCCTGTGGACCGGGGTGGGCATCAAGCCGTAGACCCGTCGCGGGACGCCAACGACGTTACGTGCGGGAAACCTTGACGATGGCGGTGCCGGATGCCACGATTCCGGCGCCGCCATGTTTGCGTAAACATCACCAGGGACGCCCGACCGACAGATCCGGGCGGCGTTCCGATCGCAGCATGTTTACGTAAACACCGCGTCACGGCCGGTGGAGGAGGGGGGACAGGAGGCTCCCGGCGAGCAGGGCCCACCGTGCCCGTACTCCCCCCACCACCACCGAACCCACCGGGACTTGGGACGACGAGCCGACGTCATCCGTCCCGCCCGGTACCTGTTCCGACGGCCGCTCAGCCGCGCGCAGGCCTCACCATGCGCGGAGTCGCCATTCCTGAAAGGGCAAGTCGATGCGCACCATCCCCGCCAGAACCCGTCTGCGGGCCACCTTCGTGGCCGTCGCGATCGCCGCGGTCACCGGCACCACGCTGGCAGGCAGCCCCGCCTCCGCCGCGCCGAGCACGAACACGTCCCAGTTCAAGGGCGTCAACTGGGCCGACCCGCGCGACAATTACGCCGACGACCCGGTCGTCCTGTCCGGCCTGTCGCTCACCGACACCTACGCCCAGACGTACGCCAAGGCGACCCGGGTGATCGCGGCGTTCCGCGCCAACCTCGGCGCCAACACGGTGCGGCTGCCCATCAACCCGTACACGGTGAACGGCAGTTACTGGAAGTCCTACCGCGGGGTCATCGACGCGGCGACGGCGCAGGGGTTCAAGGTCATCGTCTCGTACTGGGAGGGGACGGGCGCCAACAAGGACGGCTTCATCGACGACCCCGCCACGTACTGGCCCATGTGGAACACCGTGGTCAAGGCATACCAGCACAACCAGCGGGTCTACTTCGAGCCGATGAACGAGCCCCACGGCTACACCGACGCCGAGTGGGCCGACCTCGCCGCCAAGTGGCTGGACACCTACCGCTCGGTGCCGCGCAACCGCGTGTTCGTCAGCGGCGCCGGCTACAACGACCACGTCACGACGGTCTGCGCCGACCCGCGCCTGAAGGGCACGTATCTCTCGCTGCACCACTACGGGTTCTGGAAGGACTACGCCACCTACGACCAGTGGGTGAGCGACCTCAAGGAGCGCCTCGGCGACTGCGCGAACCGCACCGTGGCCGACGAGTTCGGCGCCCCGATGACCACGGGCCTGAACTACAACGTGCCGACTCCCGCCGACAACTCCGTCAACTTCATCCAGGCCGACACCGACACCTTCCGCAAGCTCGGCATGGGCTCGGTGTACTGGCCCGGCCTGCGCACCGACGACACGTACTCGATCCAGAAGCTCATCGGCGACGCGGCCCGCCCCTGGCTGGTCACCACCAACCAGTCCGGCGCCGACCGCCTGGCCTGGTCCTGGGGCCGCGGCAAGCCCGTGAAGTCCTGAACCGGTGTCCTGATCCGGTGCACTGATCCAACGCCCTGATCCGTGTCTCCCGTGCGACGGGGGCACGGATCAGGGCGCGTTGGGCACTGGCTTCGGCGGCGGTCAGGCGTCTCCCGCCTTGACTCCGGCAATCTGACGCATTTCCGAGATCTTGCCGTCAGTGATGGAGAAGATCGCCATCACACGGAATTCCTGCCGGCCAGTGTCTCCGATCCGGGAGCCGTACTGCACATACCTGGAGTCGGGAGACGAAGTCGTCATCGAGTACGACATCCTGATCCGCGGGCGACATCATGAAGGCGCCGCGGACGATTCCACCTCTTCGTATTGCCGGGGATAGATCCCGAAGTGCTTCCGCAGCTCCTCGACACCGGCCGCCTTGACTTGACCGCAGGTGATGATGCGTCCGTCGTCTGCACAGAATCGGTGAATTTCATCGAGAGTGCCGCGATTCTCTTCGTCACACAGACCGGATAGCCACGTGTACATGCCGTGGAAGAAATCCCGATAGCGCACAGCCGCGACCATGACCGGGGATGATCCTTTCGCATCCAAGTCGCCTTGGTCGCCGACCAAGACCGCACCGCACCCCTTGACCGCCACACAAGGGACTCCTCTCGGGTTTGACATCTTGGTCACTGACCAAGTTCACTGGTCATATTGGTCACTGAACAAGAGCATGTACCCAGGAGGAAAATCATGGCGAAGACATGGTTCATCACCGGCGCCTCGAAGGGATTCGGCCGGGAGTGGGCGGAAGCCGCGCTCGAACGGGGCGACCGGGTCGCCGCGACCAGCCGTTCCGACTCCGCCTTCGACGCCCTGGTCGAGAAGTACGGCGACGCGATCCTGCCGCTGAGCGTCGACGTCGCCGACCGCGCGGCCGCGTTCGAGGCCGTGCACCGGGCCATCGACACGTTCGGCGAGCTTGACGTCGTCATCAACAACGCGGGCTACGGCCTGTTCGGCATGGTCGAGGAAGTGACCGAGCAGCAGGCCCGCGACCAGATCGAGATCAACGTCTTCGGGGCGCTCTGGGTCACCCAGGCGGCACTCCCCCACCTCCGCGCCCGCGGGTCCGGCCACATCATCCAAGTGTCGACCATCGGCGGCGTCACCTCACTTCCCGGACTCGGCATCTACCACGCGTCCAAGTTCGCCCTGGAAGGCTTCACCGCGAGTCTCGCCGCCGAGGTGAAGGGCTTCGGCATCAAGGTCACCCTGGTCGAGCCGGCCGGGTACGCCACCGAATGGGCGGGGCCCTCCGCGGTGCAGACCGAGCACCTTCCGGCCTACGACGATTTCCGTGCGGCCATGTCGGGGATTTCCTCCCGGCGCGGCGACCCGAGCGCGACGCGCGCGGCGATTCTCACCGTGGTCGACGCGGAACAGCCGCCGCTGCGGATCTTCTTCGGTCAAGGCCCGCTGGAAAGGATCACGAAGGAGTACCAGGCGCGGCTCGACGAGTGGCGGAACTGGGACGAGGTGTCAAAAAAGGCGTTCTGATGGCTCTTCACAATCCAGGGTGTAGTCGCGGCCTGTGAGAACACGTGTCGGTGGCCTGTGCCAGAGTCGCCTACAACCCCCAGCCGATCGGACAGA